>JBBSLN010000104.1:0-6977 GCA_038255205.1 Flavobacteriales bacterium | reverse complement strand
TTTTATAGCATCTCGAGAAATCCCTGTACTTTGGGCCATTACGAAAGGGTCGTTTCTCAATAAAATTATTATTTTACCTATTGCTTTTTTATTGAGTGCTTTTTTGCCTTGGGCAGTAACCGTTGCGTTGCTTCTTGGGGGTATTTATTTGGCATATGAAGGTGCTGAAAAAATCTACGAGATTTTTGTGCCACACGAAAAAGAAAAACATGTCGATCTACTAGAGAAACTCACGGAAGAGGAAATAGTGGCGGCAGAAAAAGAGAAGATAAAATCAGCCATCATAACCGATTTTATTCTATCCGTAGAAATTGTCATCATCGCACTGGGAACCGTTGTTGGACAACCATTATTGACCCAAATATTGGTGGTGTCTGTTGTTGCATTGATTGCTACGGTGGGAGTGTACGGAATCGTTGCCTTGATTATAAGGATGGATGATTTTGGTTTTCGACTGATAAAAACGACGACTAATGAAAAAAGTATCGCTCATTTCTTTGGAAACTTTCTTGTGAAAGCACTTCCCATGGTCATAAAAAGCTTATCGGTCATTGGAACGATTGCACTGATTTTAGTTGCTGGAGGTATCTTTGTTCATAATGTTGAATTTCTGCATCATTTTTTGGAAACTTGGCCCGGGTTTATTCGTGATTTTATTGTGGGGTTGGGCGTCGGGGCTGTTGCCTTGTTGCTTTTTAATGGAGTGAAGAAGGTGATTGGGATTGTACGAGGATAATCATAATATTGTTGGTGGAAAACACCAATAATGACAGTGGTGACGGGTGACTGTTGTTTGTTATTTGTTGACTGTTGACTGTTGACGGGTGACAGGTGACAGGTGACCGGTGATTAATAACGGATGACTGATGAATGTTTTCTATTGGCTGTTATGCCTTTTCTGTTGTCTCATGTCTCACGTCTATTGTTATTATCAATTTGAAGGTCTTTCTAATTTGAGCATAAAAGTTTTGTATCTTTATTAAAAGTTTTTATCGTTATGGACTTACAAGTAACAAAACTCGAACTCATAGAACTGCTCCTTAAGACAGAGCAATCATCTGTACTGAAAAAAGTTAAAAATTTGCTAATGGAGGAATTAAGAAATGAAAATATTGGTGAAGTGGATTACGATATGATTGATAAAAGAAGAGAATCACATCTTAATGAAGAGAGTGCATCCTATTCTTGGGAAGAAGTCAAGGAGAAAGTTCGTGCTGCTAAATTATGAGTTATAGACTTATTATCAAACATGAAGCGTTCATTGATACTGTTGAAGCTTTTATATATTATGAACATCAACAAAAGGATTTAGGAGAGGCGTTCTTAAGTCTGTTGGATATCTTCTACGAAAGAATTACAAAAAATCCGCATCATTTCCCTTGTAAAAGAAATCCCTATCATGAAGCTTTTATTAAAAGATTTCCCTTTGTAATAGTTTATGAGATAAAGGATGATGAAATTATCGTTTATTCAGTTTTCAACACGCATCAAAATCCTATAAAGAAACTCAAATAATCAAATGACCTTTAAGGTCAGAACATCAACTTCTTCTTCCGCAATTCAAAATTCTGACCCAAATAAACTTTACGTACCATTTCGTCACTTGCCAAGTCTTCTGGGATACCTGCTTTAAGGATACTTCCTTCAAACATTAAATAGGTTCTGTCTGTGATGGCGAGGGTTTCTTGTACGTTGTGGTCAGTAATGAGGATTCCGATATTTTTTTTGGTCAATTGTGCCACGATACGTTGAATGTCTTCAACTGCAACCGGGTCAACACCTGCAAATGGTTCGTCGAGTAGAATGAAGTTAGGGTCGGTCGCCAAGGCTCTGGCAATCTCGGTACGTCGACGTTCGCCACCAGACAATAAATCACCCCTGCTTTTACGAATATGCCCAAGTCCAAATTCATCAATCAGCGACTCCATTTTATCGAGTTGTTGTTTTTTGCTCAATTTAGTCATTTGAAGGACGCTCAAAATATTATCTTCAATACTTAATTTTCTAAAAACAGACGCTTCTTGTGCCAAATAACCAATTCCGTTTTGAGCACGTTTGTACATGGGATATTTGGTGATTTCCTTTCCTTCAAGATAGATATTGCCACTATTCGGTTTAATAAGTCCAACGATCATATAGAAAGAGGTCGTTTTCCCAGCACCATTTGGTCCCAAAAGCCCTACGATTTCCCCTTGATTGACTTCAAGAGAAACCCCTTTGACCACTTGTCGCCCGCTATAGGACTTCATTAAATTTTCTGCTCTTAACTTCATACTAAGTAATCGTCACCTAAATTATCTATTAAATTCAAAAATAAACAATTGAAAAGCCAATCGGTAGGCAACACCTCAAAGTTTAATTTCACTTTAACAGTTCAATTTGTTATCTGCCATGATTTTATCGTTCATCTTGTCGCGATAGTCATTGAATTCTTTTAGGATATCAGGCATTTTTTCTTTCTTTTCGTTTTTGATTTCTGACCACAACGGCCGAAATGTAAATACTAACTTGATATAAAATTAAAATAGGAATTGCTACAATCACCTGACTTGCTATATCTGGAGGTGTTATTATGGCAGAAAGAATCAAGATAACGACCATGGCATATTTTCTGTATTTTTTCAGAATTTGAGGCGTTACCAAGCCGATCTTTGTCAAAAAATACATGATGATGGGCAATTCAAACACAAAACCCGAGGCCAATGAAGAAGACCTAACTAGAGAAATGTATGAGCCTAAATCTATTTCATTCGTAACTTCTGAACTTACGCTGTATGTCCCAAGAAAGTTGATGGATAATGGTGTTACCACATAATATCCGAAAAGTACCCCGGTGAAAAAAAGGAGTGAGGTGATAACAATAAAACCCCTGGAATGTTGCTGTTCATTCGGTTTTAAGCCCGGACTGATAAAAAGCCACAATTGATAGATAATATAAGGAAAGGCTATAATCATTCCGGCATAAATAGAGGTCCAGACATCCGCATTAAATTGGCCACCCATTGTTCTGTTTTGAATCGTAAACGGGAAGGATTCTGCACAAAAGGTGCTGTCCACGTTAAAAAACTCGGAAATTTTGCACAAATATTTGTACGTTGGGAAACTCATTTTTTTTGGCCCAAAAATAATGTTGTCAAAAATAAATCGGGAAAAAATGAAAGCACCTGTTCCAGCTATAACAATTGCCAAGGTGCTGCGTATTAAATGCCAACGTAAATCTTCAATATGGTCCAAAAAGGACATCTCATTTGTATTCTTTTTTTTCATTTGTCTATACTATTTGATTTTTAAATGTCAGGTATCACATCCTAAATGGACACTCTCCTGTGTGTTTAAAAATTGGGCCTAAATTCTTGATTAGATAATACCTTCTTTAATTAAATCGTGTAGATGTACCACACCTGCATACTGTCCATTTTCTTCCACCAAAAGTTGGGAAATTTCATTAGTTTCCATCAATTCCATGGCATCAATGGCCATAGCAAAATTATCAATTCGCTTGGGATTTGAACTCATAATATCCTTGGCGGTCAAAGTAATAAAATTATCGTTTTTGGTAAGCATTCTCCTCAAATCACCATCCGTGATAATGCCAACAATCTGATTGTTTTCCACTACGGCTGTGACGCCGAGCATTTTTTCGGAAATTTCAACGATAACCTGCTTCACGTTGGTATCCAATGTTACCTGTGGTTTTTGATTCATCGATGATAAATCGTTCACTCGAAGATACAAGCGTTTTCCTAATGCACCACCCGGATGGTATTTGGCAAAGTCCTTACTTGAAAAACCTCTCAAATCCAATAAGCACATCGCTAGTGCATCTCCAATAACCAATTGGGCGGTCGTACTTGTTGTGGGTGCCAAATTATGAGGGCAGGCTTCCTGTTCTACATGAGCATTTAAAATATAGGCTGCCTGTTGTCCCAAAAAGGATTTGGTATTTCCGGTGATTGCAATCATTTTGTTGTTTGCATGCTTTATCAAGGGTACCAACACCTTTATTTCCGGTGTATTTCCGCTTTTTGAAATACAAATGACAATATCGTCCTGAAGCATTAACCCTAGGTCACCATGGATGGCATCCGCTGCGTGCATAAATACAGACGGAGTTCCTGTGGAATTTAAGGTCGCCACTATCTTATTGGCAATAATGGCACTTTTTCCGATGCCAGTAATAATTACACGTCCTTTTGAGTTATATATAAGTTCTACCGCATTGGCAAAATCATCGTCGAGTAGAGTGGCTAAATGGGCAATCGCTTGGCTTTCTAACTCAATGGTTTTTTTTGCCGTATTGAGGATAGAATGTTTATTGTTCAAAATTTATATTTTTTGGGTTTGATGCGTTTAAAGAATTTTAGTATCTTTAAACTTAATGCAAATGTATATAAAATACTAATAGGGATTAATGAGTACAAAAGAAATTGACTTACATGCAGCGCTAAAAAAATACTTTGGCTTTTCCAAATTTAAAGGCCTTCAAGAGCAGGTCATAAAAAGTATTGTAGCAGGACATAATACATTCGTTATTATGCCGACAGGAGGAGGAAAATCATTATGTTACCAATTGCCTGCTTTAATTCAGGATGGAACCGCAATTATAGTTTCTCCATTGATTGCCCTGATGAAAAACCAAGTGGATGCCATCAGAGCGGTGTCGCAGCATGAGGGTGTGGCCCATGTTCTGAATTCGTCGTTGAGCAAAACCGAAATAAAACAGGTCAAGGAAGATATAAGAAGTGGAATTACGAAACTACTCTATGTAGCACCAGAATCCTTGACAAAGGAGGAATATGTTGAATTTTTAAAGGCAGAAACGGTCTCCTTTATGGCGGTCGATGAAGCGCACTGTATCAGTGAATGGGGACACGACTTCAGGCCTGAATATAGAAATCTGAAACAAATCATTGAACGAATCGGAGATAATATCCCGATTATAGGCCTAACCGCGACGGCTACACCGAAAGTGCAGGAGGACATCCTTAAAAGTTTAAGTATTACGGACGCCAATACCTTCAAGGCATCATTTAATCGACCAAATTTATATTATGAAGTACGGCCCAAAACAAAAAATGTGGATTCGGACATCATTCGTTTTGTAAAACAAAATGAAGGGAAATCTGGAATCATTTACTGCTTGAGCAGGAAACGCGTAGAGGAGTTGGCACAGGTACTTCAGGTCAACGGTGTCAAAGCCGTTCCATATCATGCCGGGCTGGACGCTAAAACGAGGGTTAAGCATCAAGACATGTTTCTCATGGAAGATACGGATGTTGTGGTTGCGACAATCGCATTTGGAATGGGAATTGACAAACCCGATGTGCGCTTTGTGATTCATCACGATATGCCAAAGAGTATCGAAAGTTACTATCAAGAAACTGGAAGAGCCGGACGCGATGGTGGCGAAGGTCATTGTCTGGCGTATTATGCTTACAAAGATATTGAAAAGCTTGAAAAATTCATGGCTGGAAAACCAGTTGCAGAGCAGGAAATAGGTCAGGCGTTATTACAGGAAGTGGTCGCATTTTCTGAAAGTTCAGTGTCGCGACGTAAATTCATCCTTCATTATTTTGGGGAGGAATTTGACAACGAAACTGGTGAAGGTGGCGATATGGATGATAATGTAAGGTATCCAAAAAAGCAAAATGAAGCAAAGGATGATGTCGTAACGCTTCTTGAAACAGTTGATAAAACCAATGAAAAATATAAATCCAAAGATTTGGTACAAGTCCTTATTGGTAAATCAAACGCCCTTATTTCGTCGCACAAAACCGATGCCCAGGAGTTTTTTGGAGTAGGTGAGGACAAGGACAAGCGCTTTTGGATGGCACTCATACGACAGGTATTGGTTCAGGGTTTATTGAAGAAAGATATTGAAACCTATGGTGTTCTGCGATTATCGGATGAAGGTAGGGCTTTCATGAAGTCACCAAAATCATTTATGATGACCGAGGACCATGTCTTTGACGAAGGAAGTGATGATGGTATTATTACAGCAGCTAAAGGTGAGGGCGGCGTTGCAGACGAACGCTTGATGAGCATGCTCAAGGATTTACGAAAGAGCAATGCCAAGAAACTCGGTGTGCCTCCTTTCGTGATTTTTCAAGATCCGTCTCTCGAAGATATGGCTTTAAAATACCCGATAACTCTTGATGAATTGAGCAATGTCCATGGTGTAGGAGATGGAAAGGCCAAAAAATATGGGAAGGACTTTGTTGCACTTATCGCTCAATATGTAGAAGAAAACGACATCGACCGGCCAGATGATTTCGTGGTTAAAACAACAGGGTCTAATTCAGCAATAAAATTGTATATTATTCAGAATGTGGATAGAAAATTGCCACTGGATGACATCGCCAAATCCAAAGGGATGAAGATGAAAGAATTTATCAAGGAATTGGAAGCGATTGTTTTTTCAGGCACTAAATTGAATATCAATTACTGGATTGATGAGATTTTAGATGAAGACCAGCAAGAAGAAATCCACGATTATTTTATGGATTCCAAAACCGATAAAATCGACGATGCCATAGAAGAGTTTGATGGGGATTATGATGATGAAGAATTGCGTTTGTATCGTATTAAGTTTATTAGTGAAGTAGCGAATTGAGTCGGCAGTCGGCAGTCGGCAGTCGGCAGTCGGCAGTTTGCAGTCGGCAGTAGGCAGTGTTCAGTGGACAGTTTTCAAAGTTCCGAGTTCAGTTGTCAGTGGTACGTTGGAAGTCTGCAGTAGGCAGTGTTTAGTCGCAGTTTTCATTGCTCGGCGATAAAAAAATAAGTCAAATCAGCTCTGCGCAACTCTGTGTTTTCTCTGTGTGACTCTGCGAAATAGCTTCAAACTATTTTATTTCAACAATCAGTTTTCAGTCACAGTCTTCAGTCGCAGTTTTCAGTCACAGTTTTCAGTGTTTATTGATAAAAAATAAGTCAAATCAGCTCTGCGCAACTCTGTGTTTTCTCTGTGTGACTCTGCG
>JBBSLN010000103.1:0-6981 GCA_038255205.1 Flavobacteriales bacterium | reverse complement strand
CATTCTATGGCCTTTAAACCAGCAAATAATATTCAAGACTTACAATACTTTGGTGAATTCGGAGGTGTCAATCCTTCTATTTCCGATTCTTCTACCTATACATTCCTATCAGCAAAAACCATGTTTGATACTTTTGAGGGGAATGCAGATGGTTGTTATTTGTATTCTCGCCATTCGTCTCCTTCCAACTTATACCTCGGAGAAGCACTTGCAGCCATGGAAGGCACAGAAACAGCAAACGTCACAGCCTCTGGAATGGGAGCCATTACGCCGGTAATTTTGCAATTGTGCAGCGCTGGAGAACACGTGGTGAGTAGTCGAACTATTTATGGCGGAACTTATGCTTTTCTGAAGAATTTTACGCCGAGAATGGGAATCCATACATCGTTCGTTGATATTACGAAATTGGACGTTGTGGAAGCTGCAATTACCAAAGACACGAAAATTATTTTTTGCGAATCTGTGAGCAATCCACTTCTTGAGGTTGCCGACCTTAAAGGCTTGGCTCAATTGGCTAAAAAACATAATCTTAAGTTGGTTGTGGACAATACGTTCTCGCCTTTGAGCATTTCTCCTATTCAATTGGGTGCGGACATCGTGATTCATAGTTTAACCAAATTTATCAATGGAAGCAGCGACACCGTTGGCGGGGTGGTTTGTGGGTCACAAGAATTCATAAACGATTTACGAAACGTCAATGATGGTGCCTGTATGCTTTTAGGATCTACTATGGATAGTTTGCGCGCTGCTTCTGTGTTGAAAAACTTAAGGACATTGCACATCCGAATGCAACAACACAGCAAAAATGGTCTTTATTTGGCCGAAAAATTTGAGTTAGATGGATTGAGAACGGTGTATCCTGGTTTGGAATCGCATCCTTCGCATGTACTCTTCAAAAGCATGATGAATGTTCAGTACGGTTTTGGAGGCATGTTAACAATTGATGTAGGCACTTTGGATAAAGCAAATGAATTGATGGAATTGATGCAAAAGCGGAATCTGGGATATCTTGCAGTGAGTTTAGGCTTTTATAAAACCTTGTTCAGTGCTCCGGGCAGTTCCACCTCATCGGAGATTCCATTAGAAGAACAGAAAGAAATGGGCTTGAGTGGAGGATTGATACGTTTCTCTATTGGATTGGATGCTGATATTGAAAGAACTTATGAAATGATGCGCGCTTGCATGGTGGAACTTAAAATTCTAAAATAGTGTCATTGTGAAGGTTCGCCTGGAATGAAATTGCATTGCGATTAAAATCTGGACGTTTTAACCGCTAAGGTCGCAAAAGCATGCTGTATGAAAACGCAAAGGTCGCAAAGCTGTCTGAATAAGCTTTGCGACCTTAGTGCTTAACTTTGCGCCATATCGGTTAAAAAGATTGCAGACATTTATCTATTACAGTTAAAACAAAGCCCACTTATAATTAATTACCCTTCAATCGATTCCAGAAAAAATATAAATCTTCACTTGAAGGTGCTTTACCGTCGAATGGGAGCGCATTCCAGCGGTCGTTTTCTTTTTTGATGATGAAACTAAATACAGATTTATTGGCATCGTTCTTATCAAATGATGGGTATCGTAAATCGTTATAACGAAACACTCCATCTTCGACAGGTGTAAAATTATAATAACCATCACTAAACCACGCCAGTTTTTTTATATCACCATTTGATTTTGGTATCAATTTATGATTTTTTGGTAAGCGTTTCCAGTTCCGAATTTCAGAAGACGAATCAAAAAGGGAATAAAAACCAACATAATAGCTATCATCAGTTTCGGCAATGCCATACCATAAAATGTTATTGAAAATGGAAGGTTGTGTTTGAAATCTTGTAAACGCAATAGCTTCTGATTCCAATGATGTTTTATAAATTGAATCAACGAAAAGCTTATTAACTAATGTCATTATCATATAAACTGAGCTAATTCCAACACCTATTTTAAGCCAAAACGTCCTTCTATCCGTATTTCGCTGATAAAACATCATCACAATTAAGCTTATCAGGA
The DNA here is from genome assembly GCA_038255205.1 of Flavobacteriales bacterium. Lineage (GTDB taxonomy): Bacteria > Bacteroidota > Bacteroidia > Flavobacteriales > Flavobacteriaceae > JBPOFM01. The sequence continues at coordinate 4,974 of JBBSLN010000103.1, read as the reverse complement.
ATGGAACTGTATAGAAAGGGTCAATAACAGCAATATTGTTGAATGCCACTCTATAATTGTTGAATGGTGCAAATAACTGCGTCCCATAAGGGGTAAAACAATCCAAAATGGGATGCGTAAATATTGAAAGGAAAAACAACCCAATCCAATCTTTTAGAATAGTGGAATGTTTACGTTTACCCGAATCATAGAGTTTAAAAACAAACCAACCCAACAAAAAAGCCGCTAGAATTGAGAACAAAATAGAATGCATAAAACCTCTATGAAATGCCATAATATCAATTTCATTGGAATAAATCCATCGACCAACAAAAACATCCAAGTCGGGAATTGTACCGCCAATGGCTCCAAAAAGTAACGCTTTGTTTCCTATTTTTTTACCTAAAATAGCTTCACCACAAGCGGCACCTAAAACAATCTGGGTAAGAGAATCCATCTAGAGATTTAAAATGAATTGTAAAAGTACTGAACTGATTTCTATAAATTATTCTTTTTTTAGAAGTGATTTAATAGCTATAGTTTCTTTCTAATTTGCTCTTAATTTTGCTTTCCTTGAATCTATTTCTACTTGTTGCAATTTTGTCCAGCAGTGAGGTGTCAAAAAGTTAAACAGACTAAAGTTGCATTAACTTCATAGTCATATTTTGTAAAATTGTCTGTTTGAAGGGTTTCGGAAAAATTCTGAGTAACTTGCGAGTGTTTTCGAAAGCATGGAATCCATTGATTTTCTGACCTTGCTTTTTACAATACTACTGACTTGCCATCTTTTTATCTTACTCCAACAATTTATTCAGTTTTTTTCGAGACTCTTGATTTGGTTAGATATCTCATAGTGTTTTTAGTTTGGATGACTTGATATTTAAATTACTGAAGACTTAACCTCTAGAAACTTTGTCGTTGCTTTTTGATTAATTTTAAAGTTCCCTGCGAAGATAGACACCATATTTTATGATTCTACAGGTTCTGTTCTTTCATCGGGTTTGGCTTTTTTACTTTCATTAGTTGCATGGACGGCAACCATGAAATAAAGAACTCAACTACCAATAAAGGCACTACCCAGCTCCCCCATTCGTAAGTAGCAGCTTTTACTTCGCTGTTTGAAATAAAGGAGAGAAAGTTATGCTTCTCCACGAGGTCGGAAAGGATACGTACAAAAATGAAAGAGAGAGCCAGCGTGTAGCTCCTGATCATAAATAACCGGTGTGCCTGTACATTTTTTCTTTTGATGGCGATCCATGCAAATACTGTCATCAGCATCCAAAGTGAAGATAACAGCATTAACGGTATTACAGATTCGGGAAATTGAATGGTGATGGCTAAATAGAATGCACTGATACCACCCAAGAGAGCACCAATCACGTAAATTTTTCCTAATAATCTATGCCATTTCATATACCGTTTCCGGAACCAATCCCAAAACTGTAATGGTCCGATCAGAATTATGGGAACTGCAGTAGCGATATGAAAGACGTACCAGAACTGCTTATTCCAAAATGTGGGACCTAATCCCTCTTTGGTGAAACGAAAGTAGAAAGCCCGATATAAATAGTAAGCAATGAGCAAGAGCAGGATTGACCAGAAGATTCTATTAAGCCACACCTTCAAATTAAAACTACTCTTTCCCGCTATTGTTTGATGTGCCTTTTCCATTTAGTTGATTTTTGTATTTTATATTTATTATAAAGCTTTTTCAAAACTGTTTTATATCCAATTAGTACCACTTCAGCACTCAGGGCAGCGCTGTTCGCAAAGGTTCGTGTCTTCAAGAACCTTTTAAAATAAATATTCCCTAACTATCCATAACATGCTTCCATGAGCCCAACTCTTTTTCTAAAAACTTTGCAACAGCCAAACAAATATCTTCTCTCTGTTTAGGAGCCACGAACTGAACACTTAACTTTTTTCAAATTTTCTTCTTGAAAAATTCATTTTCTACTATTTAATTGTCATCTTCTTTATAAAGCAACCTGAATCATTGTTTTTAATACTAATTTAATCAAAAAAGTATTTGGCTTCCGTTTTATTTACTTCTAATCGTACATGATCACTTAAACTAATCGATTTCTTCTCAGCTGGTTGCGTGAGTAATAGACTTATTGATTTCACTTTCGTTCTACCTGTTCTTTCGTCTATAGTATAGTTGATATCGGGCTGCTCTTTTTTATAAAAGCCACTGGTTTTCTCCACATATCCCACCGTAAGAAGCATAGATCTCAGGAGTTGTAATTCTTTCGAGGAAATAACGAGATGAGTGGATTGAATTTTATGAAACAGTTTATTTTTTATTTGCTGACTGTCTACACTGTTTATAAAATCTTTCATACTTGACTCTGTTGTATCAGGTAAATTCCAGTTTTTATAACTCGTTGCTGAATATGAACTCAACATAGGTATTAAATGGTTGCCAGAGCTTTTGCTTAAACCTTCATGCTCTTTGAAAATGATTTCAGTTAGGGTAAAATCTGGACCTTCAAAATCATAAGAAATAAGCGGATCATTTGTCTTGGCTTTCCATGCATCTTCCAGTGCTTTTCCAACTCCTGGTTTTTTTGATTGAAAAATGATGTATGCTGTGCCAAGCTGAGAAGTGAACCAGCCTTTATTCGGATTGAAATGAAGAAAATTTTCCTGTCCCCAGAGATACAAGCTATACACAGGCAGAGAAGACTTCATCGTGTCCTGCATAGCAAAAGCCAACTGCTTTGTAATAAATGAATCCTTTGCCATAGCAGCAAAAGCAGTTGAATCAATTATCAACATTATATGGCTAAAATCTGAAGCAGGTGTTTGATGAAGTGTATCTTTTGAAGCAATTAAATTAGTAACGGGAGAAGCTTTCCGGCTGCTGGTGCAGGAAAGGAAAAATAGTAACGAAAGAAATAAGAAACAATTTTTCATGAGTATATATTTTAGGAATAATGTATCATTTTTTTTGTTCATTGCGTTTTTTATAATCAGTTTTTCCAGCATGTGATTTTGCTAGATAACTATCAAGTCGATTCTTCATCCGCGATTTAATATTATAAATCTGGAATAACAACATAGAAACTTTATTTAAAGTAAAAAGATGCAACGGTATTTACAAGCGTTCCAATGTCAGGGTGGTCTGTATTTGTCAACAGAACCACTGTAAGATTTTCATCTAAAAAATGTGATATACCACCGGCGAATCCTAATCCGCCACCACCGTAGTGACCTACTCTTCTTTTTCCTTGAAAAGGTGTTAATCCAAAGCCCAATCCAAAATTCACCACTTCACCATTATTCAACATGGCCTTCTTCCACATCTGTTGCCAAGTAGATTTTTTCAATATAATATCACTTGTAAATGCATGGTGCAGCTTTATCATATCCAGTACATTTGATAGAATGCCTGCATTGGCAAATTCATCGGTCTCAAATCTCCGTGTATAATAGGATCCATCTTTATAAGCATAGCCATCAGCCCGGTTGGGTATTAAATCAGTATAACTAAGCCCCCGGCTGTGGCTCATTTCCAAGGGCAAGAAAATCCGTTCATGAACAAATTGTTCGTACGTTTTACCGGTTAATTTTTCAACCAGCATCCCCAGCAAATAAAAATTTGTATCACCGTAAGACCACTGCTCACCAGGTGTGAAGTCAAGCGGCAAACAAGCTACTTCTTTCAGCATATCCCCACGTACATAATCCCGCACATGTTTTCCCACCGAACAAGGAATTTGGGTATCTCCGACGAAACCCCTGATACCTGCGGTATGATTCAGTAGTTGACGGATAGAGATTTTCTTCCATGCCGAAGGCAAGTCATTAAAAAATTTACCAATGGGATCTTCCAGGGATAGCTTTCCTTCTTCCACCAGCATCATAGTAGCAATAGCTGTGAATGATTTAGTGATGGACATAATAGAATAAACTGTTTCATTTATAGCGGGTACTTTGTGTTCCAGGTTACTATAACCATAGGAGTTCGTGTACAATAATTTATCATCACGCATTACTGCAAAAGACAGTGCTGGAATATGTTTATCTCTCATTTGTTGATGAATGAAAGAATCTACCTGTACGTTTGTGTTCTTTTCTGATGCGGCAGGTTGCGCATGTACACAACAGTGTATACCACAGCAGACTATTAAAAATTTAATTAAGTGATTCATTTGTTTTTATTATTAGGGTTGAAATGAAGAAAGTTTTCCTGTCCCCAGAGATACAAACTATACACAGGAAGCGAAGTCTTCATCGTGTCCTGCATAGCAAAAGCCAACTGCTTCGTAATAAATGAATCCTTTGCCATTGCAGCAAAAGCAGTTGAATCAATTATTAGCATTATATGGCTGAAATCTGAAGCCGGTGTTTGATGAAGTGTGTCTTTTGAAGCGATTAGATTAGTAGCAGGAGAAGCTTTCCGGCTACCTGTACAGGAAAAGAATATTGCTGTGCATAGGATTAGGATAATGTATTTCATAAAAGTTTATTTAGTCCTTTATTCATTGCATTAGAAAATACTTATTCAAAATATTAATTGGCTCTCTACTATTTATGATGCCGTTGTATTTCTTCATCACTTCATCAATATTTTTTTATTTAATTTTTCTTAAAGGCAATCTTTTCCCATAAGTCAATTGCCGCCACAGCCATTCCAGCGGGCCGAATTGAAAATGTTTTAACCAGATATTACTGAAATGAACCTGCAATAAATAAAAGCCAAAAGCAATTGGAATAAAATATACCGGACCTATCTTTTGGCCCACACCTAAGGCAAAACCATAAAATATTAAAACACCAAAAATTGTTTGCAGCAGATAATTTGTTAATGCCATTCTGCCAACAGGAGCAAATACATTCAACTTATTTATGCCTTTGGTTTTAATCCAAAAAAGACAAACTGCCGAAACATAAGCAAGACTAAGCGGCACCACGCCAATTGCATAAAAAAAGGTATCAAGTAATCCCCATACACTTTGATATACATTTTTACCATCCACTTCAAACCAT
>JBBSLN010000102.1:0-6994 GCA_038255205.1 Flavobacteriales bacterium | reverse complement strand
TATTGGATTGAATAATCCACCTCCCAATTTTATTCTCGGAGGAGCGACGGCATTACCAAAAAACAGCAACAATGGATTTGATCCGACGATTATTGGAGGTCCCAATTCACAATTGACGCAAGCCGTTAGAGATATAACCACAGTAGAGCAAGGTATTATTCCACCTGCCAATGAAGGTTTTGATTTTGGAAAGCTTGAAATTGCCAAAAAATTGAATCAAGGTTCAGACTACATACTTCATACGCAACTAGGATACATTTCTTTAAATCAACGGTTACAAAATGATGAAATATTAGCGGTTGCCTTTCAATATACAGTTGGTAGTGAGGTGTTTCAAGTTGGCGAATTCGCCAACGATGGTGTCAACGCCACAGAAGTCGATACCGACCAAGGTTCAGGCAACCAGACAGTCTTGAACCAGAATCTGATTGTTAAGATGCTAAAAAGCCCAATCACGAATGTCAATCAGCCTGTGTGGGATTTAATGATGAAAAACATCTATGATACCGGGGCTTTTCAATTGAGTGAGGAAGACTTTCGATTGAATATTTTTTATACGGAAGCATCGCCTTTAAACTACATTAAACCTGCAGAAGTTGCTGGAGTTCCAGTTCCCTTTCCACCGTTTGATAACAATACACCCTTTGACGACTCTGATGATGGTGAAATAGTAGATACCCCGTTGATTCGACTGTTTCATTTAGATCGATTAAATTTTAATAATGATCCTCAACAAAATGGGGACGGCTTTTTCGATTTTGTTCCTGGTCTAACAGTATTGACTCAAAATGGTAAAATTATTTTTACTAAAGTAGAGCCTTTTGGACGCTATTTATTTGATGTTTTGGATAATGATGGCATACCGGGTAATAATGCGAATGATTATGATTCAGGAATTTTTAACCCGAACCAAGAGAAGTATGTATATGATGCGCTCTATAAAACCACAAAAATTGCTGCACTTGAAGAAAGCGACAAAAATAAATTCCAATTAAAAGGTCGTTATAAATCTTCAGGCGGCGATGGAATTCCCATCGGAGCTTTCAATGTACCAAGAGGTTCCGTCGTGGTTACTGCTGGTGGACGTGTGCTTGTTGAAGGTATTGATTATACAGTGAATTATCAATTGGGACGTGTTCAAATTTTAGATGAGGCGTTAAAAGCGTCAAATACACCTATCAATGTCTCTGTTGAAAACAATGCTGTTTTCGGACAACAGACACGTCGATTCACAGGTGTAAATGTTGAGCATCAGTTCAATGAAAACTTTGTCTTGGGGGCCACCCTTTTAAATTTGAGTGAACGTCCTATCACCCAAAAAGCGAACTTCAATTCAGAATCCATCAACAATACAATTTTTGGTATTAACGGTAACTATTCAACCGAAGTGCCATTTTTAACTCGCTTGGTCAATAAGCTACCTAATATCGATACGGATGTTCCATCAAATTTGTCAGTAAGAGGTGAATTTGCCTATTTAGCGCCAGGTGCACCGAAAGGGACTGATTTTGAAGGGGAAGCCACTGCTTATGTGGATGATTTTGAAGGTTCACAAGGTGCTATTGATTTATTATCACCGTTGGCTTGGTTTATATCTAGTAGACCTAGAGCATTAAATATCGGAGGAGCCACTGAAGACGATAATGGTATTCAAAACGGCTTTAATAGGGCATTGTTAAATTGGTACACTGTTGATCCTATATTTTATAGCAATCAACGACCTGGAGGCATTTCAGATGAGGACCTCTCTAACCTCTACACTAGAAGGGTGTTTATTGATGAGATTTTTCCAAATATAGATATTGTTCAGGGACAAAGTACAATTATTAATACGTTAGATTTAGCATACTATCCTACAGAACGTGGTCCTTATAATTTTCAACCTGGTGGACAAGATAATATTTTAACTAATCCTTCACAAAGTTGGGCGGGTATAACAAGACAAATCACATCCACAGATTTTGAACAGGCAAATGTAGAATATATAGATTTCTGGGTCCAAGATCCATTTTTACCTGGTTCGACAGCTAATCCGGCGATTGGTGGTAAACTGATATTTAATTTAGGTAATATATCGGAAGACGTTTTAAAGGATGGGAAAAAACAGTACGAAAATGGACTGCCAGAAGATGGTAATATTGCTCCCTTATTGCCCGTAACCCAATATGGAACTGTGGTTCCGAGAAATCAATCCTTAATATATGCGTTTTCTACTGCTGGAGACCAACGTAGAAATCAGGATGTGGGATATGATGGTTATGATGATTCCGAAGAAGCGCAGCCAACTGGAAGTTCTACAATTGATGCTTTTTTAGCCCCATATGCTGGATTACCCGATCCTGCGAATGATAATTACACCTATTTCTTGAATACGGATGGAAATATCTTTGAACGCTACAAACAATATAATGGATTGGAAGGAAACTCACCAGATGTGTTCACTGAAACCAATAGAGGATCTACAACCCAGCCAGACGTGGAGGACATCAATCGTGATAACACAATGAATACGATAGATAGCTATTATGAATATGAGATAGATATTAGACAAGCAACACTGAACGAAAATAATCCGATGATCAACGATATTAAGACACGAAATGTGGTGCTTCCTAATGGTCAGACAGAACAAGTAACTTGGTATCAATTCAGAATCCCTATTTCAGAACCTACAAGAGCCGTTGGCGGCATTTCTGATATTCGTTCTGTGCGTTTCGCAAGGATGTACTTAAAGGAATTTACGCAACCGACTGTTCTTCGTTTTGCAACATTGGATTTAGTCCGAAGCGACTGGAGACGCTATACTTTAGATTTGGATAATGACCCGACAAACAATAGTGCCAATGCTGAATTTAGCGTTGGAGTCATTGGTTTACAGGAAAATGATGGTAATTATGCCTTGCCTCCAGGTGTCGAGTTGGAACAATTGAATAACAATAATAACATTGTAAGACAGAATGAACAATCATTGGTCGTTGAGGTGTGCGATTTAGTACCAACGGATTCCAGAGGTGTTTTTAAAAATATCAGTATTGATATGCGTCAGTATAAAAAGCTACGTATGTTTATGCATGCCGAACCTCAAGATAATGGCGTACTTCGAGATGGGGATTTGGTCGGATTTATCAGAATGGGTAACGATTTCACGCAAAATTTTTACGAAATTGCTGTGCCATTGACTGTTTCTTCAGGAAGCCTTTCACCGAGTGTTGTTTGGCCAGAAGAGAATGAAATAAATATAGAATTGAGTGTTTTGCAGCAGATCAAATCGATTGGAATCAATAATGGAACACTCGCTGATATCAACCCGACTGTTTATTCTGTGAATGGAGATGACGCCCAGCTTGTAGCTAACTCAGATCCATTTTTAATCGGAGATACTCGTGTAGCCATAAAAGGAAATCCAAATTTTGGAGAAATCAGAGTATTGATGGTGGGTGTAAGAAGTAACAGTGGCAACAATGTGTGTGGTGAAGTGTGGTTCAATGAGCTGCGATTGTCAGATTTGGAAAACGAAGGTGGTTGGGCGACAGTGCTGAGTATGGATACGAATCTTGCCGATTTTGCAAACATAAGTGCAACTGGAAGAAGAAGCACCATTGGATTTGGATCCATCGATCAAAAACCAAATGAGCGAAGTCGAGAGGATGTGAAACAATATGATGTGGTCACCAATGTGAATCTTGGTCAACTGTTACCTAAAAAATGGGGACTGCAAGTGCCATTTAATTATGGGCAAGGCGAGGAAATTATTACACCTGAATATGACGAGTTCTACAGAGATATTAAGCTAAATACGCAACTTGATAATACAACTAATCAGGATTCTATTCTTAAAGTTAATGAGAATTATACCAAGCGTCAAAGCATCAACTTTATCGGAGTTCGTAAGACGAGAACTGGCGAGGCGACACCACGCTTTTATGATGTTGAGAATTTAACACTCAACTATTCGTATAATAAAATAGAACATCGCGATTTTGAAATCGAAAATTCCTTGGACCAAAAGGTTCGAGCTGGGGCCAACTATAATTACAGTTTCAAACCGATGTCCATTGAGCCTTTCAAGAAAAACGATTCCATTTTTAGAAATAAGTATTGGAAGATTTTTAAGGATTTTAATTTTAATCCTATTCCAACAAGTTTCTCGGTAAACACAGATATTCTTAGACAATTCAACAAGCAAAAATTTAGGGAAGTTGACCTTGCAGGTGACAATATCGGTTTAGAGGAATTGTTCCGTAGAAATTACCGTTTCGATTTTCAATATGTCATTAATTATAATATAACAAAAGCTTTAAGCTTGAATTTCACAGCATCAAATAGCAACATTGTTCGAAATTATTTTGTTGATAATGTCATTAATGGCAGACAAGACCCTACGCTTGATGTGTGGGACGGCTTCTTCAATCTTGGAGATCCAAATATTCAAAATCAACAGTTGCAACTTAACTATGAAATCCCGTTGTATAAAATACCAACCTTTAGTTTTTTAAGGGCGACCTATTCTTATACAGGCGATTTTCAATGGCAAAAAGGAACGGATTTAAACATGAATCTTCCGATTACTATAATTGATGACAATAATGAGGCAACCACAAATTTCTTTAATTTAGGGAACGCCATTCAGAACTCCAATACGCACAACATCAATTCGTCCCTGAATATGGAAACGCTCTATAAATATGTAGGCCTCACCAGAAAAGCGACGAAAGGAACTCGTTCGGCTGTTCCTGCTAGAAGAACCGCTGTGCCTGTTGGCTTAGATGATGAACCAGGCGATAAAAATGATGATGGCAAAAAGGGTGGCCGTGAAGCTCTCAAAGCAAACGATAACAGCAGAACCGCTGGTAAACTTGCGAATAATGCAAATGCTAGAGGAGCTGGGGCTAGCGGTACGGATGACCAAGCGAAAAAGCCATCTAATAGTGCAGGAACAAGAGTATTTAATACGGCTGTTGATATCCTAACAATGGTAAAACGAATTCAAATCAATTATACTGAAAACAATGGTACGTTTTTGCCTGGATATTTAAGGACTCCGGGTTTTATAGGTACATTAAAACCAACTCTCGGATACACATTCGGTAGTCAGAGTGATATTCGCGATATGGTCGCTCGAAATGGATGGTTGACGGTTTACCCAGATTTCAATGAGCAATATTTAGAAAATACGACCCGAATATTAGAGGTTTCAGCCAATTTAGAGTTAATTAAAGATTTAAAAATTGATTTGACAGGTGGTAGAACCTATTCCAGGAATTTGACAGAAAATTTTACGGGGCTTGATGACAATGGTGATGGTTTGAGTAATTCCTATAATCATCAGATTGTAAACACTTTCGGGAATTTCAATATTTCGACAGCATTGATTAAAACGGCATTTAGTCAAAGCGATGAAGTGCAATCTGCAGCCTATGATGATTTCAGAGCTAATCGTCTTGTCGTGGCTAACCGATTGGCAAGAGAGTTTTATGGAAACAGTAATTATGCCACTGACGCAGAAGGCTATCCTTTAGGCTTTGGTAAAAACAGTCAAAGAGTCTTATTGCCTTCCTTTATATCTGCATATCATGGAACGGATGCTGATAACGTAAAACTCGGAGCCTTTAGGGAGATTCCTATTCCTAATTGGCAAGTGAAATATTCAGGCTTTATGCGAATGGCTTGGTTTAAGAAGAATTTCAAGCGTTTTTCAGTGACGCATGGTTACAGGTCTAGGTATACGATCAATCAATTTAGGACTAATTTGGATTATTCAGCGCCCGACCCAACATTGGAATATGAGAATCAGAATCCAACGACATTGAATCAGGCTGGCGATTTTAAAAATGAAACACTATTCAGCAACATCAACCTCGAGGAACAATTTAGTCCATTAGTGAGAATTGATTTTGAAATGAAAAACTCTGTTAAAATTTTAACTGAAATCAAAAAGGATCGAATTTTATCTTTGAGTTTTGACAATAACTTATTGACTGAAATACAAGGAAAAGAATATATTGTTGGCTTGGGATATCGATTTAAGGATGTTAGGATCAGAGCAAAAATGGCGGGTCCTGGACAGATTATTAAAAGCGATTTGAATATGTCATTGGATGGTTCGTTGAGAGATAATAAAACAATCATCAGATATCTCGATATAGAGAACAATCAGATAACTTCCGGTCAAACCATCTATGGAATCAAATACAAAGCTGATTACGCATTCAGCAAAAATCTGACAGGTATTTTTTATTTTGACTATACATTTTCGGAGTATGCCATCTCAACGGCCTTTCCTCAAACGACGATCAGATCTGGAATTACTTTAAGATATAATTTCGGAAATTAATTTGGAATTATAGGTTTTTAAAAAGTACATTTGTTACCACAAAATCAAAAGATAAAATGAATATACCATCCGATTTAAAATACACTAAAGACCACGAATGGGTAAGGATTGAAGGAGATATTGCAACCATTGGTATCACAGACTTTGCACAAGGAGAGTTGGGAGATATTGTGTATGTAGAAGTAGAGACCGTTGACGAAATAATGGACGCTGAAGAAATTTTTGGAACGGTGGAAGCTGTTAAAACAGTGTCCGACTTGTTTTTGCCACTTTCTGGTGAAATCATTGAATTCAATGTATCCTTGGAAGATGAACCGGAAAAAGTGAATTCAGACCCTTATGGAGACGGTTGGATGATTAAATTAAAATGCTCTGACTTATCCCAGGTTGAAAGTTTACTTACGGCAGAAGCATATAAAGAATTGGTTGGTGCATAAATCATTCGCACTGACACTTGCAATCGGATACACCCTATTTATTACGATTTTAAGCCTAATCAGTTTAAATAGTATTCCTAAATTGGGTTCTTCATTTGATGATAAAATATATCATTTTGGAGCCTATACAGTGTTCGTTCTAGTATGGTATCATTTTTTTGAAAAGACATCTTCAAAATATAAAATTTTGTTTTCGGCCGCAATTTCCTTATCTTATGGCATA
>JBBSLN010000101.1:0-7007 GCA_038255205.1 Flavobacteriales bacterium | reverse complement strand
TTGAAATCGGCATCGAATTCACGGTTGATTCGTATTAATAAGTTGATGTTGAATCGCTTTGTAATGCCATTCGGGTCAAAATACGCCTGACGTATGGTCAAAGGATTCTTTTTCAAATCGATTCCAATGAGCAATTTATCGCCCGTGTTCATATTTTGATGAAAGAGCTGAAGTAAATCGATAGCTTCCTCATTTCTATAGTTTCCTATATTACTACCTAGGAACAAAAGCAAATTTTGAAAGTTAGTATGTTTCTCATTTTTGAGTATTTCAAAATAATCGCCTACTCTTGGCTTGATGCTTAAATCGGGGAGACGTTCCTTCAAACTTTGTGTCAGCATATCAATGGCTTCCTGTGAAATATCAATGGGAACATAATTAAACTTGACATTGTTTGTTTGCAGATATTCCAAAAACTTAAAGATTTTGAAACCGTCTCCAGCACCCAATTCTATGATATTGAATGGTTGGGAAAAGTTTAAAGCTTCAAAAATTTGTTTCGCTTGAAGTGACAAAATTTCAAATTCTGAATCTGTCAAATAATATTCTGGCATTTTCATGATTTCCTGAAAAATGCGGCTGCCATTATCATCATAAAAATATTTGGAGGACAAATGTTTTTGTTGGGCTGTCAATCCTTTAATGACATCTTTGGCGAAAGTATCGTTCATGTTATTTTGCTAGTCTAATTCCTGAAAACATCCAGCGCAAGTGTGGATGAAAGAAGTTTCTGTATGTATTTCTGCTGTGTCCTTGTGGTGTGGCAATGGAGGCACCACGCAGTACCATTTGGTTAACCATAAATTTCCCGTTGTATTCGCCCAATGCACCTTCTGGTTTTTTAAAGTTTGGATACGGCAAGAAAGCACTGTTGGTCCATTCCCAAAGTTGTCCATAATTGATTTTTGTTGACGCCACTTCCCATTCAAATTCGGTAGGCAATCGCATACCTTTCCATTCGGCAAAAGCCCAAGCTTCATAAAAACTTATATGCATCACTGGCTGATTTGGATTGATTTCAACCAAACCTTGATAGTTATAGTGATGCCATTTGCCATTTGACTTGTGCCAATACATGGGCGACTTTATCATATTATCCTGAATAAAATCCCAACCTTCAGCATGCCAAAGATTGAAATCTTCATAACCTCCAGCTTCAATAAATTCCAGATAATCCGCATTTGTGACGAATTGGTTAGCGATTTCAAACGAATTTAAATACACTTTATGTCTGCCCAATTCGCAGTCAAAGCAAAAATCTGTTCCATCATGACCAATCTCATAAATGCCTTCTTCGAATTTGATGAATTCAGCATCAGAATTTATTTCTTCAAGTTTGATGCTGTGTTCAAATTTCGGAAACGTCGGTTGATGTCCCAAAATATACTTGATATCATAGTACATCAATTCCTGGTGTTGCTGTTCGTGCTGAAGGCCAAGTTTTAAGATTTCCAGGGCTTCATCAGATGGATTATCTTCTAAAAATGCGACCATCTGAAGATCAACATAACTTCGGAATTGATAGACTTCGTCAACCGTTGGCCGTGTCATCAAACCTCGATTTGGTCTTAGAACACGTTCACCAGCATTGATGTAATAACTATTGAAGAGATAGGCGAAATCTTCATTGAACACCTTGTAGTCCTGCTTGTACGTCAACAATACAAATTGTTCAAAAAACCAAGTGGTATGTGCCAAATGCCATTTCGGCGGTGAGACAAATTCAATGGGCTGCACGGAATAATCTTCTATTTCCAAAGATTTACAAATAGAAATGAAATTTTGTCTTGTTTTTATATAGTGCTCCTTAATATTCATTTATATCAATTCGGTTTCAATAACAATGTCGCTCAATAAAGTTTTGTGAACAGGACATTTTGAGGCGATCTCTTTTAGTTTCTGTTTTTGGCCTTCGTCCAGATTACCAATAAATTTCAGTTTTTTTAAAAGATGGTCCAATCGCGCAGGTTTTTCAGTATCCAATTGCAAAGCTTCACTATGTTTTTTGGAATAAGTGATATAGGCGTACACTTCCTGAAGGTCCCATTTTTTGCGCTCTGCGTACAATTTTAAGGTCATGACCGTGCAACTTGCCAATGCAGCACTTAATAATTCGTAGGGCGAAGGTCCAAAATCATCTCCTCCAATACTTTCCGGTTCATCAGCAATTATGGTATGTTTTGCCGTTTGGATAGAGGTTGTGAAATTATCTTCCATCAAATTCAAATGAGCCACCAACTGTTCACCTTCGGTATCCAACATCTCGTTGTCTTGGGTATCGAAATATCCTTGAACCCAAGCGCCAATCATATTACCGACGTATTCGCTATCCTTACTTTCGAGTAATAAATGGTCGGCATCATTTAAACTAATAAAACTTTTGGGATGATGGGCAGCAAGATATAATTGATGTGCATTATCAATACCGACGACCTTATCGAAGGGTGCGTGCATAATTAAAATTGGTTTTCGAAGATTTTTCGTGATTTCTGGCAAATCGGTCTTTTCAAAATCATCTACAAATTCCTGATTGATTTTAAAGGGTCTTCCGCCAATATTGACTTCGACATCGCCCTTTTCAGCAATTTCCTGAACGTGATGTGAGAAATGTTTCTTCACGTGTTCAGTAGTTGCAGGCGCTCCGATGGTCGCAACCGCCTTAACAGATTCGAGTTTTGATGCTCCCACAATCACCGCTGCGCCACCAAGGGAATGCCCTATGAGCAATGAAGGCGCTTCATAGTGTTCCTTCATATAATCATTAACAGCCAATAAATCCTCGACATTTGCAGAGAAATAACTATCCGCAAACTCGCCTTCGCTCTTCCCCAATCCTGTAAAATCGAAACGCACCACACCAAAACCGTGAGATGTTAAAGCCCGACTGATATTTATGACAGGTTTTAAAGTGCTGTTACAAGTAAAGCAATGGGCAAAAATAGCATAGTTTTTTGGCTTCTGATTGGCTGGGAGTTCAAGATAGGCTTGCAACTGAAAGCCTTTAGCGTTTTGTATGTTGAGTCTTGTGCTTTTCATTGTTGAAATTTATTGGTTTCCATTTGCAAATGCTCGAGCTTTTCGGTGTTGACATGTTTTGAAAAACGTTGCATGAGCAATTTCAATTTAGGATTGATAAATGTTTGACAAAATGGCTTTTCGGGATCGTTGTAATAATAATTTGTGATGGCTTCCCTTGACGGTTGAAAATCTTGAAATGGCAAGACTTCAGTCACAAACTTTTCAGTCTGTTCATTTTGTAGTAGTTGCATTATCCCAACAACTTCCTGACATTGAAAATCATTATAAGTATAGATGGCCGAACGGTATTTGTTTCGCATGGAATGTTTTGATGTGCTCTTGTGCGTAAACAAATGTATTTCAATCAATGTTTTTAGCTTGATCCATTCCATATTAAAATGAACGATAACGGCCTCTGAAAAACTACTATTTTCATTAGTTGAAGCCACATAGCCTTGCTCTACTTTTTGAACACCATTTATAGATTTAAAAATAGCTTCCGTACACCAATGACATCCACCTCCAAAACCTATTTTATAAACATCTACCACTATGGAACTTATTTTTTAACCTCAACACCTTTCCAAAAAGCGACATGATTTTTAATACCCTTCGCCAAAGCTGAAACTTCAGGATAATACCAGGCTGCGTCTATATTTTTCTTTCCGTCTACGTCAATGCTATAATAGGATGCTTTCCCTTTCCAAGGGCAGGTAGAATGGGTGTCACTAGAATTAAAATATTCTTTTTTGATACTGTCATGCGGAAAATAATGATTGTTTTCGATGACGACAGTTTTGTCGCTTTCTGCAATGACTTGGTTGTTCCAAATGGCTTTCATGGTTCTTGTATATTTATTTTTTTATTCATATTTGAGATTTGTATTGTAGTCGATAAAGGTTTAACCGCAAAGGTCGCAAAGGTTTTCGCAAAGGGCGCAAAGGGAAAAACTTGCTTTTATAGATTCAGGCATAAATATTATATCCTGAATAATCTTCTCTTTGTTTTCAGAAAACCAAATGTTTTACCCTAAAAACTTAAATAAAACTACTATCAAATCTTTCAAAATGACAGGTATAACCATTTGGTTTTCTTACTAAATAATCTTGATGCTCTGGTTCGGCTGCCCAAAATTTTGAATAGGGCTCTAGAGTGGTTGCAACTTCACCATCCCATTTGTGGGAAGCGTTAACAATATTGATGACCTCTTCCGATTCTGTTTTTTCATCCTCATTTTGAAAAAATATGGCAGAACGGTAACTAGAGCCAATATCGTTTCCTTGTCTGTCAACCGTGGTTGGGTTATGGATTCTAAAAAAATAATCCAATATCTTTTTAAAAGATGTTTCGTTTGGGTCGTAGGTAATCTCAATCCCTTCAGCGTGACCTGGATGGTTTGCGTAAGTTGGATTTTCATTTTTTCCTCCGATATAACCGACTTCGGTGTCCTTGATTCCTGGACGCACCCTAAAGAGGTCTTCCATTCCCCAAAAACAACCGCCTGCGATGTATGCTTTTTTATAAGTACTCATTATTTTGAATGTTTAGATTAATCTGTAATTGTTTAAAAAATCGATGACTTTCAGCTCTGGCATTTCGCAAGGCTTCAGAAATTCTTTAGATGTTGTGATATAATAATTTAAGCTGATGAAATCGCTTCCGCCCAATTCTTCAGCATATATTTTGAAACTTTTTCCATTGTTGAAAACGCCTCGGGTTACGCCGTATTTTCTTTCGTTGTAGGCGACCTCTGAATATCCAATTGGCAAACTTTGAATTTTTTGCAGAAGCATTAGCCAATCATTTTATTCCATTTTTCGCTATTTGATGCAACCGCTTTGACATAGCCACAAACCGCAACGGCTTTATAACCTTCTTCAGTCAATTTCTCAAAAGTTTTTTCGACCAGTTGTTTCCCGATGCCTTGTCCGCGCAATTGGTGTGGCACTTCACTATAAACCAGATACATTTTGCCGTCTTTAAGGTCATAGTCCACTTTCGCGGTTTGGCCATTGACATCCATTGTAAATTCTTTATTGTCCTTATTGTGTTTAACTTCCATAGTATTCTAATGTTTTTTGATCATTATTTTTCAGCTTTTGAGCATGCATGTTTCGTAATTTCTGCAATTTTGGTGTGATTATAGCAGTGCAATACCCTTCAGCCTGATTTTTGGCATAGTAATCCTGATGATAGTCTTCTGCACTGTGGAATTTTACAGCAGGACTAATTTCGGTGGTTATTCGACGCTCGAAGTTGGATGCAATTTCTTCAGTTACCCTTTTCGCAATTGCCTCTTGTGTATCGTTATGATAATAAATCACCGAACGGTATTGTGAACCAAAATCGTTCCCTCGTCGGTTTGAAGTTGTTGGGTCGTGACTCATCATAAAAATGGACAACAGGTCTTCATAGGAAATGACATTAGCATCAAAAGATATCTGAACTACTTCGGCGTGACCAGTTAAGCCTGAACAAACTTCTTTGTAGGTCGGTGTTCCAGGAACGTTTCCTCCTGTATAACCAGAAACTGTTTTTTCTACACCTTTCAATTCGTTAAAAATGGCTTCTATACACCAAAAACAACCACCACCAACGGTCATTATTTCTATATTTCTATTGGTCATCATCTTATGCTTCCAATAAAATTACATTACTTTTTTGCTGGTATCCAATTCAATGGATTCTGAATTCACGCAATAACGCAGTCCACTTGGTTCTGGGCCATCTGGAAATATATGTCCCAAATGTCCGTCGCAAACGTTACACATCACTTCGACACGCACCATACCGAACCCGGAATCTTTCTCATATTTTATGGCATTCTCTTTAATAGGCTGTGTAAAAGCTGGCCAACCTGATTTCGATTCGTACTTGATGGTTGAATCGAATAAAGGTGCCTCGCAGCAAATGCAATTATATTGACCTTCGTCATAGACACTGCAGAGCGCTCCGGTTCCCGGTGCTTCTGTACCTTTTTTTCTTGTTATTTTAAATTGTTCTGAAGTAAGGAGTTCTTTCCATTCAGCTTCCGATTTTTCAACTCTTCGGTCTGGTTTTGGGTTTCCGTTGACCGCAAAATCCATTATGTTTTTCCAAGTGAGCATATTATGTCTTGTTTTTATAAAGTTAAAATTATTTGTTTGGAAATTGTCGTATTTTAACGTTTTGTATTACAATTCTCTTTGATAGAGACTACGGTCTTAATTTATTTTTTAGTACTTTGCTTCAAACAATTTTAACATCAGTTTATGTCTAACATCATCAAAAAAACCGACGAATTCGTTTTCGATTTATTCAAAAAGGATCTTCCTAATGATTTTATCTATCACAATTATACACATACCAAAAGGGTATTAAGGAGTGCCAACGAGATTCTTGAAAATTCCGAGGTAAGCGCTCAAGACAAAGAAATTATCCAATTAGCTGCTTTACTCCATGATACCGGTTACACTAAAATTCGTGAAGGTCACGAAGAAGAAAGTGTGAAAATAGCAACTAAATTTCTTGAGGAGCAAAATATCCCTAAAGAAAAAATTGAAGCTATCAATAAATGCATCATGGACACGAAGTTTAAGGATGAGCCTCATTCTGAACTTGGGAAAATCATCAGAGATGCTGATGCCTCGCATTTTGGGAAAGATTATTTTGCTGAAGCCAGTGAGTTTTTAAGAAAAGAACTTGAGTTACAAAATGTAAAGGCATACACTGCGAACGAATGGTTGGATGAAAATATAGAGGTGCTTTCCACCAAGCATCAATTTTATACGGATTATGCCTTAAGAAACTGGCAAAAACAGAAAGAGGAAAATCTTGCCAAATTAATTAAAAAGAAGAAAAAAAACAAAAAGAAAATCAGGCAAGAAACAATGAAGGCAAAGCTCAAAGCAGACGCCAAAGACTCTAGCCCAGAGAGAGCAATACAATCCTTCTATAGAACGGCTTTGAGAAATCATATCAAATTGAGTGATATTGCCGATACGAAAGCG
>JBBSLN010000100.1:0-7007 GCA_038255205.1 Flavobacteriales bacterium | reverse complement strand
TCGGCTCCTTTAAATCCTTTAGTTTGTCTATGATAATTTTCCAGCAATCTTGTGCGATGTCTTTAGACAAGTCTTTGTCTTTTGTCAACCAATACGCTTTGTTGCAAAATTCCTTGTGCCAACGTTGCACCAATTCTGGTAATGCTGAAAGATTTCCGGACTGGAACTGCTCAACTAATATTTCATCGCTATCAGAATTGTTTTGTGACATCTATGGGTTGGTTTCTATATTAAAGACGGAGAAAAACCAAAAAGGTTCATTTTAAGATTGAATTCTTTTTTGAAAGTAGTCCTTTTTCAGAACATTCGTCTTAAAATCGTAATTCGTAATTCGTAATTCGTAATTGCTTTCACTATTTTTGCCACATGAGAAGAAAAACGATAAAGCAAGTTTTTGAAAAGATTGAAGTTTTGGATGCTGGAGCTAAAGGCAAAACTATTGCCAAAGCACCTGATGGACGCGTAATATTCTTATCGAATGCCGTTCCTGGTGATGTGGTGGATATCCAAACATTCAAAAAACGCAAGGCGTATTTCGAAGGAAAAGCCATTGCATTTCATAGCTATTCTGAAAAGCGTACAGAGCCAAAATGTCAACATTTCGGTGTTTGTGGTGGTTGCAAGTGGCAAGATATGGAGTATAAATACCAACTGGAATACAAACAAAAAGAAGTTGAAAACAACTTAAGACGCATTGGTCATATCGAATTACCTGAAGTCGCTCCGATTCTAGGTTCAGCCAAAGACTATTTTTATAGGAACAAAATGGAGTTTTCCTTTAGTGATAGCCGCTGGTTGACCGTGGATGAAATACAATCTGATAGAGATTTAGGCGACAAAAATGCTTTAGGGTTCCATATTCCAGGCATGTGGGACAAAATTTTGGACATTAAAAAATGTTGGTTACAAGAAGACCCATCAAATGATATTAGAAATGCGGTTAAAAAGTTTGCCGTTGAACATGATTTGGAATTCTTTAATACACGCAACCAAACAGGTTTTTTAAGAACGATGATGATTCGTACCTCTTCAACTGGAGATAGCATGGTGATGGTTCAGTTTTTCAAGGAAGATAAAGACAATCGTGAGTTAATACTAAATTTTATTGCTGAAAGCTTTCCACAAATAACCTCTTTACAATACGTTATCAACGGAAAAGCCAATGATACTATCTATGACCAAGAGGTCATTTGCTATAAAGGCCAAGACCATATTTTTGAGGAAATGGAAGGCTTGAAATTTAAAATCAATGCCAAATCATTCTATCAAACCAATTCACAACAAGCTTACGAACTCTATAAAGTAACACGGGAATTTGCCGACTTAAAAGGTAATGAACTCGTTTACGATTTATATACAGGTACTGGCACCATTGCACAATTTGTTGCTAGACAGTCAAAACGGGTTGTCGGAGTAGAATCTGTGCCTGATGCGATTACTGCTGCAAAAGAAAATGCACAATTAAATGGGATTAAAAACGTTGAGTTCTTTGTTGGCGATATGAAAAACGTCTTTAACGACGAATTTATAAAACAACATGGACATCCGGACGTCATCATAACCGACCCACCTCGCGATGGCATGCATAAAGACGTGGTACAACAAATTTTGAACATTGCACCTGAAAAGGTAGTCTATGTAAGCTGTAATAGTGCAACACAGGCAAGGGATTTACAGCTGATGGATGCCATGTATAAAGTTACGAAAGTGCAACCCGTTGATATGTTCCCACAAACACATCATGTCGAAAATGTTGTACTTTTAGAACGAAGATAAAATTAATGATTATTGAATTTGAAAGACAGATGACAGATGACCGATGACAGACGACCGATGACCGAAGACTGAAGACTGAAGACTGAATACTGAATACTGCATACTGAACACTGAACACTAAAAAAACTTGAAACATCAAAATAAATATAAAATCATCCTTTTTCTACTCATCCTTATAGGAACTTGGAGCTGCGAACGAGATGACATTTGTGCTGAAACGACGTCTACAACACCTCACTTGAATATTCGTTTTTATGACATCAATGACCCTGAAGAATTGAAAGCCGTGAGAGCACTGACGGTAAGAGCTTTAGATTCTGACGGTTCTGATTTGGGAGATATCACCTTAAGTTCGCCCTTCGATTCCATCGCCTTGCCATTAAGAACCATAGAGGGACTAATCACTACACGATTTGCTTTGGAAAAAGATACAGATTTTCGATTGGATACCGATGCTGCAACTGAATCGAATGTGGATATCATTACAATTAGCTACAGACCTCAGTATGTTTATGTCTCTAGAGCATGTGGCTATAAAAGTATTTTTACCGATCTTTTCATCACCGTAGAACCAGACGACAACAACTGGATACTCACGAACGAAATCCTAACCACAACTATAGAAAATGAAAACCAAGCACACATCCTATTTCGTCATTAGTCTCTTGCTGGTGATGTTTGTGCCATGGACATCATTTTCGCAGGAAACCAACAATACAGAAAAAGATACGCTTATCTTTAAACAAAAATATGGTTTGCGTTTAGGAATCGATATCTATAAACCTGTTCGTTCGTTTATTGATGATGATTATACAGGGTTCGAAATCAATGGGGATTATCGTTTGACCAAGCGTGTTTATTTGGCTGGCGAACTGGGTACTGAACAGCGTACAACCACGACCGATTATTTGGATGTCACTGCGAAGGGAAGTTATTTTAAGGCCGGTTTCGATTATAATTTCTACCAAAACTGGCTCGATATGGAAAACATGCTCTATGGCGGTTTTCGAGTGGGCTTGAGTTCCTTTAGCCAAACACGAAATAGTTATACCATATATAATACAGACCAATATTACAACGAACCTGTGACCTTCACAGAGCCTCAAGAATTCAACGGACTATCGGCTATTTGGGCAGAACTCATATTCGGAATGAAAGTAGAAGTGATTAATAATTTTTACGTAGGTGTCAATGCCCAACTCAAAGGTAGAATTACGGAAGACAAACCTGAAAACTTTGGCAACCTTCATATTCCTGGATTTAATAAGGTGTTTGATAGTGGTCGCGTAGGCATCGGCTTCGGTTATAATCTCTCCTATTTGATTCCTATCTACAACAAGCAGAAAAAAGTAGTGGTTGAAAAGGAGAAGAATTAGTTTCTTGTTTCTTGGTTTTTGTTTCTTGATTCTTCTTTCTTGTTTCTTGTTTCCTGTTTCCTGTATCTTGTTTCTAAAATTGAAAGTTCTAGGTTTAAAGTTCAGTTTATGAGTTTAGTTTGTTTCGTATCTAAACCACCCTGCAATGAAAGTACAGGGGTTTTTGAAACGCGACTGAAAGTCCCACGTATATAAATTGCCACGAATACACGAATATTTTTTATATTATTTATTCGTGAATTCGTGGCAAAAAAACCCAAAGAATTTAATTTTTTCGCAATACTAAAATTGCTGTAATTAATTGCAGGGTTTTAAACCCTAAATTGAGACCAATAAAAAACTGTGATCATTATTATATCTACTTTTTTCTTTTCTCATTTCTCTTTTCTCTTTTTTCTTTTCTCTCTTCTCTCATGCCTCATGCCTCATGCCTCATCTCTCATGCCTCATGCTTCATGCTTCAAGTCTCATGCCTCATGCCTCAAGTCTCATGCCTCATGCCTCATGCCTCATGCCTCAAGTCTCAAGTCTCATGTATCATGTATCATGTCTCATGTATCATGTATCATGTATCATGTCTCATGTCTCATGTCTCTAAAAACTAAAATTCAAAACCGTCAATTTTACCGTGAGCTTTTCGAAATACGTTCATCATTAATTTTTTCTTCTTATCTTTTGCATGGAAAACTAATTCCTCTATGGACAAAGAATCGATTGCAAATTTACTGGAAGAAAAATACCAAGCGCTTCTAGAGTGGTTAGAACAACAAGACCCTGAAAAATGGCAAAAAGGTCCAGAAGGCAAATGGACAACTGGCCAGCAAGCCCTACATCTTCTTCAAAGTATTAAACCTTTGAATGATGCTTTAAGTATGCCTAAATTTCTACTGCGCTATAAATTTGGAAAGGCGAACAGAGAAGTTCGCAGTTATGAAACTATCATACAGCGCTATCAAGAACGACTTAAGGACGCACAAGGCCGGACGTTCAAAGGCTCCCAAAATATGAAAGTGCCCACTTTAAAGGACAAAAAATATATTTTATCCCGACTTCAGGTCGAAAACAAAAAATTGCAATACAAGACCAAAAAAATCTCTGATAAAAACCTGGACACCCTTATTCTTCCGCACCCCTTAATGGGCAAAATGCCAATACGGGAAATCATCATGTGGACCGCACATCATATCGAACATCATACGAAAACACTTCAAGAAAAGTATTGAATCTGTGGATTTTTGATTTACGATTTACGATTTACGGAAAAATAAAAGGCTATTTCACAGAGTTACACAGAGAGTCACAGAGTTTCACAGAGAAATTTAAACTGAAAACTGTGACTGAAACTGTGACTGAGAACTGCGACTGAAAACTGCGACTGCGACTGCGACAGCGACTGAAAACTGCGACTGAAAACTGCGACTGTGACTAAACTCTAAACTTTGAACTCCCTTGTAACAATTCAATGTCCCATTCGTCGTCCTCTAAAAACCATCAACCATGAAACTATTTATACTTTGGGTAGCACTACTCTTTTGTGCCTCTCCTACTTTTTCACAACAAATCAAAGGACAAATCATCGATGCTAAAACCGGTGAACCCGTTGCATTTGCTACCATTCAATTCGATGAAGATAAAGGGGTTGTCTCAAATATGGAAGGCTATTTTACGCTGTCATCTGGAGAATTGACCTCCACATCCGTCCTTACAATTTCATTCATGGGGTATCAAACACAAAATTTGACGGTACAAAAATTACAAGGTCAAAACAATCAAATCAAACTTGTGGAAGCTGTCAATCAATTAAACACCGTTTACGTCACAAATAAACTACCAAAAGTCGATAGCATCATGGCGAGGGTCAACAGAAATTTGAAAAAGAACTATGCTATTTCCAATGTAAAGCAGAGGCTTTTTTCAAGGGAAACTGCATTTTTTGAAGCGAAGACGCTTGTGGTTGATATAGAAAATTCTTCTAATTTCAGCAAAAAACAATTGGAATCCTCAAATCGTCAATTCAAGGAACTCACAGGTCAGATTGTCAACAACCCTCCTACCCAAACCTTTACCGATGTGCTTTTTGATTTATATCTCAAATCTGATGGCGACGGCAAAATAGAAGTTGAAAAGGCTACTAAACTTAAGGACCGTAAAAACAGTTTGTCTCTTGAAACCATTCAAGCGAGAGTTACTAATATTGTGCTTCAACATTTGGATACCACCAAAACTTACAAAGTAAAAACTGGTTGGTTTACGGTTGAGGAATCCATGTCGCTAAAGAAAAGTAAGGAAAAAAAAATGGATTTGGACGACCACAGCTTCGCTAATCTAAAATCAAATAACATCAATGCCATCAATGAACATCTATTTGAAAATCAATCGTTCATGGATTTTATTTCTGACACTGATATCTATAATTATCAACTCACCAATGTGACTACCATCGATGACCAATTGGTCTACATCGTCAATTTTGAACCACGAAAAAACAGAGCTAAATTCAAAGGCACCATGTATGTTGCAGATGATGACTATGCAATTCTAAAACTCGATTACAGTTTTGCCGAAGGTAAAGTTGGGGAAAAATTAAATTTAAAATTATTATTAGGCGTCAAATATGTTGAGAATGTAAACAAGGGAACGGTTATTTACAAAAAGAATATGGAGACCAATAGTTATTATCCGTATTACATCAACCACGAATCGGGGCAATATGTCTATGCGCATAGACCGTTTAAATTCATCGAAAATAATGATGACAGCAAAAACAAAGTGGCCTTTGATGCGACTATTGAAGGATCTATTGTAGAAAAATACGAACTAATGTGTCTCGACCACAAAGAAGTAGAAGCCTCATCAATCGATGCTATTACCGAAGCAAAAACCGTGGAATTTATTCAATTAAAACAATACGATCCATCGATTTGGAACAATTACACGATTATGGAACCTTTGGAAGAGCTGAAGAAGTTTAAGGTGAAAGATTAAAAATTCAAAAATGAAATTCCAAATTCCAACTTACGATTTACGATTTACGATTTCTGATTTACGATTTACTATTTACTATTTACGGAAAAATAAAAGGCTATTTCACAGAGTTACACATAGAACCACAGAGTATCACAGAGAAATTTAAACTGTAAACTGTGACTGAAAACTGCGACTGAGACTGAAAACTGACCACTGAACTCTGAACACTATACACTGAACTCTGAACACTAAAAACTATTGAAACTTCGCCTTTTTACTCCCTTCATACATCACGTACTTCACCAAACGCGCTTCCAACTTCGCATTCACCAAATGTATTTTTCGGGAAGGTCTTAGACCGACGTGTTTTAGGGCCTCCAGATTTGAGGTGATGAACCAAGCATCCGTTCCTGGGTAGTTTTGTTTTAGGGTGTCACCGATGCTTTTATAAAAAGATTCCATTTCGATATCCAAGCGTTCGCCATAAGGTGGATTGAAGACCATGTGCAGCTTCTCGTCGCCTCCTTTTTGTGTTTTGAAAAAATCTTCGTGTTTGACTTCGATAAAATCTTCCAACTGCGCATTCTTGATGTTTTCTTTTGCTTTGGCAACCGCACTTGGTGATTTATCGTAACCTACAATTTTATGATGGAAATCACGTGTTTTGCTCAATAGAGATTCTTCAATCTTTTCAAATAATTCCACATCCCAATCTTGCCAACGCTCAAAAGCGAATTCCTTACGCATTAAATTTGGTGGAATGTTGCAGGCAATCATCGCCGCTTCACAAAGAATCGTTCCACTACCGCACATGGGATCCATAAAATCTGACTGTCCATCCCAACCGGAAAGCATCACCAAACCTGCCGCAAGGACTTCGTTGATTGG
>JBBSLN010000099.1:0-7175 GCA_038255205.1 Flavobacteriales bacterium | reverse complement strand
CGGAATAGGCCTAGGTTTGATGGTTGGGATTGTGGTTATTCTTATCAAGAGTTACCAAAACTCCCACTTCCTTCATATTGAAGACAAAAGTAACGGTAAACATAAAATAAAAATAACCCTAGCTGAAGAAGTGACATTTTTTAACAAAGGAGCTATTTTAAAGGAGTTGGACAGTTTACCAAGAGACACTTATTTAGAATTGGATGTAAGAAAGACACGTTATTTAGATAACGATATTATTGAAATACTTGACGATTTTGCATTTAAGGCAAAAGAGAGAAATATAGATATTAAACTCATTTCTGAACGAGGAGTAGTTGAGAACCCACCAAGTTTTATTGAGTTCTTCAAATTAAGACCAAAATCAGCTTAAATTAAAAATCATGAAAAATAATAAATATAAAATAGTAGTGCTAACGGATTTTAACGATTCGACAAAGACCATTCTCAAAAGTACAGTTAGTTTGGCAAAAATGATTGGCGGAGAAATTGAAGTATTTCACGTAATGAAGCCCATTGACGTTATAGAAAGGGAAAATCAATTATCCTCGATGCGAGCAATTAATGATGAGCATATAAAGATGGAAAAGAAAATGAAGCGTGTGATTGACCCAATCTCGAACGAATACGGTGTAGATATTCGCAATTCATTTGCATTCGGTAATGTGAAAAATGAACTGGAGGACTACATTCAAGCGAATCGACCAGATATCATCGTATTAGGAAAAAGAAAGGCTAAAAGATTTAAATTGTTAGGAGATAGTATCACCCAGTTTATCTTGAATACATTTGACGGGGTTGTAATGATTGCTGCTAAAAACAATGCATTAGAACCAAATAAGGAATTGTCATTAGGAGTCATGAATAGTTTTCAATCTGCTGTTGACATGAAATTTGCAGACGCGCTTTTAGAACACACTAAAAAACCGGTAAAATCATTCAAAATAATTAAAAACGCAATGGTGTCTAATCAAACTGAAAAAGCAGCAGATACCGAGACCATAGATTATGTTTTTGAGTACAATGACAAAACTATGGAGAGTATTTCCAATTATTTAATGAAAAGCAAGGTCAACTTATTATGCTTTGAAAGATCGCAAAAAAATGCGACTAATAAAGAGAATCAACATACCTTGGATATCAATAGCATGGTTAACTCGGTTAACGTCTCACTTTTGGTGGGAAGTCGATAAAAAAGAAAATTACTATAATTTCCATTAAAAATTTAATTAAAATATATTATTATGAAAGCACATACAAGAGAAACACAGGCTACAATGACACCTCAAAAGGCACTGGGTTATTTAAAAGAAGGAAACCAACGTTTCCAGAATAACTTAAAAGCCAATCGAAATTTATTGGAACAAGTCAATGATACGAGCGAAGGACAATTTCCATTTGCTACGATTTTGAGCTGTATTGACTCAAGAGTCTCTGCCGAATTGGTTTTTGACCAAGGTTTGGGTGACATTTTTAGCGTGAGAATTGCGGGGAATTTTGTAAACGAAGATATTTTGGGCAGTATGGAGTTTGCCTGCAAATTAGCGGGTACAAAACTCATCGTTGTTTTAGGGCATACTGCATGTGGTGCAGTGAAAGGGGCTTGCGACGATGCCAAAATGGGAAATCTTACGGCACTTATTTCTAAAATAAAACCAGCAGTGAATGCTGTGACTGAACCGAAGGATGCAAGTCAAAGAAACTCAAAAAATTCTGATTTCGTAGATAGCGTCTCAAAGAAAAACGTACAATTAACAATTGATAGAATTCATGCTGAAAGTCCTATTCTTACTGAAATGGAGAAAGGCGGTGAGATTAAAATCATCGGAGCAATGTATGACATCAATACTGGCGAAGTTGATTTTTTCGAATAAAAAGGTTGGAGATTGATTAGTAAAAGAAAAATAGGTAAATTTAAAACGGTGGCGTTGGCTTTTATGCTGATGCTACCCATTTTTGCTATTGGACAAGACAGTAATTTTGGTAATTGGTTGATTTATTTTGGAAATAAACAGTTCAATTCAAAATGGAATCTTCATCACGAAGTGCAATACCGAAATTACAACATGATTGGCGATTTAGAACAATTATTGTTAAGGACTGGTTTAGGATATAATCTGGCTGAAAACACTAACCTTTTGTTAGGATATGGTTATATTTTATCAGAAAACTATATTGGTGATACCGATGAAAAACTCGATATAAACGAACACCGTATTTATCAGCAATTAATTACAAAACAAGTTATTAAAGGAATATCTCTTCAGCATCGCTATCGTTTTGAACAACGGTTTGTGGAGGATGATTTCAAATTACGTTTTCGTTATTTTTTAGGATTGAATATGCCATTGAGTAAAAAAGAAACCAATAAATATTATCTTTCGGCATATAATGAAATATTTTTAAATACAGAATCGTCTATCTTCGACAGAAATAGATTGTATGCGGGAATCGGATACAAAATCAGTAATTCTGTAAGAATGGAATTGGGTTATATGAACCAGTTTTTTGAAACCAGTGGGAGAGACCAATTGAACATCATAACATTCGTTAATTTTTAATGGGAAACATTGCAAACAAAGCGATTCTGACTCCTTTCCAAAAGTTCATAAAGATAGAGAGCCTGAGTGGGCTTTTATTATTGGGTGCTACAGTTTTGGCATTGGTTTGGGCCAATTCGCCCTGGAGTGAAAGTTATCAAACCCTCTGGAATTTTAAAATAGGTTTTACAAGCGATAGTTTTGAGCTGAATAAACCATTGATTTTGTGGATCAATGATGGATTAATGGCTATTTTCTTCTTTCTCATTGGTCTAGAAATCAAACGTGAATTCATGATAGGTGAGCTAAACACCATGAAAAAACTATCTTTTCCTCTGTTCGGGGCTTTTGGAGGCATGGTTTTTCCAGTTTTATTCTACGTCATTTTAAATAATAATCCTGAAACCCTTAAGGGCTGGGGCGTTCCAATGGCTACGGACATTGCCTTTGCACTTGCAGTACTGAAAATTTTGGGAGACCGAGTTCCATTGAGCCTAAAGATTTTCTTGACCGCTTTTGCCATCGTGGATGACATCGGAGCGGTTTTGGTTATTGCTGTTTTTTACAGTGAAAACATACAAGTCCCCTTACTTGCTATTGCCTGTGGAATGTTGATGGTGCTATATTTCCTTTCCTATAGGGGAATTTATTCTAAATTTATAATATTCATTTTCGGAGTCGTCATCTGGACGTTATTTCTCAAAGCTGGCATACATCCTACCTTGGCTGGAATATTATTGGCCTTTTCGGTGCCTATCCGTCAAAAAATTACAACTCCTTTTTTTGTGAAACAGTTAGAAGGCATTACAGAAAATATAAAAAATGCTTCCATACTAAAATCGCCTATTTTATCTAAAGAGCAGATAAATCATATAGATACTCTAGAAGAATGGACCAAAAAATACCATTCTCCACTTCAGCGTTTAGAGCATGATCTACATGATTGGGTGGCTTATTTTATTATTCCAATTTTTGCATTGGCCAATGCTGGTGTGATGTTTAATAGTGCTTACGGTTTAGAAGGGACATTGATAATAAACTTAATAATTTGTCTTATTTTTGGTAATAGTATTGGTATAACCTTTATCGTATTTGCAGCAAAAAAGATGAAATTGATTCAAATTCCTGATGATATTAACAAAACACACATCATCGGTGTGTCTTTTTTGGCAGGTATTGGCTTTACAATGGCCATCTTTATTGCTAGTTTAGCTTTTAAAGAAAGTCCAGCTTATATAGACTCTGCTAAAATTGGTATTTTAATAGGTTCTATCATTTCAGCTATAATCGGCTATACCATTTTACGTTTCAATTCAAATAAAAAGACATCTTAATGAAAAAATTATTCTCAAACATCAAGGGAGATGCCTTTGGTGGTCTCACAGCCGGAATCGTTGCATTACCGTTGGCACTTGCCTTTGGGGTTTCTTCTGGCTTGGGTCCAAGTGCTGGTCTCTATGGAGCTATCTTTTTAAGCTTTTTTGCAGCCCTGTTTGGTGGTACAAACACTCAAATTTCAGGACCCACGGCTCCTATGACTGCCGTGAGTATGGTCGTAATAGCAGGAATCATAGCGGCAAATGATGGAGACATAAACAAAGCACTTCCCGCAATTCTGACGGTTTTTTTATTGGCTGGACTCCTACAGATGGGTTTAGGGTTTTTAGGTTTTGGGAAATACATAAAATATATTCCATATCCTGTTGTTTCAGGTTTTATGACAGCAATCGGTGTTATTATTTTGGTAACACAGATTCTGCCAGCGATAGGTTATTATCCAAAAGAGGATGATTCCTACGTTCAAAAATTCAAACCACAAGCAGAAGAAATGATACTTGAAAACATCCTAAGGGAAGAAGCAGGTGAGGGCATCTTAGTGCTTGAAGATTTCAAGGAAACTATTGCAAGAGCAGAAAATACAACACAAGCTGATATTTTAAAAGAATCTAAAACATTGGCTGCCAATAATTCTTCAGGTGTTTTGGGTGCCATCAAATCATTACCAAGAGCGGTTAAAAATATCAATTGGCTAGAGTTGATACTGGCCTTATCGACAATTTTTATCATTTATGGGTTTAAGAGAATTACCAAGGCTGTTCCTAGTACCTTGGTAGCCTTAGTTGTGGTATCTGGTGTTGCTTTTGGTTTCGGATTGGACTATCGACCTATTGAGGAAATCCCGACAGGCTTGCCGATTCCCAATCTAGAAATAATCACAGGTTTTACATTTGGAAGTATTACTCCTTATATCTTTACCGCATTAACTTTGGCACTTCTTGGTGCAATTGATTCTTTATTGACAAGTGTTGTGGCAGATAACATGACTAAGACCAAGCACCAGCCTAATAAAGAATTGATAGGTCAGGGTATTGGCAACAGTATTGCAGCAATTTTTGGAGGATTGCCTGGAGCTGGTGCAACGATCAGAACAGTTGTGAATATTAATTCTGGAGGGAAAACCAAACTGTCTGGAATGATTGCTGGAATGATTTTACTGATTATTCTTTTGGCACTTGCAGATATAGCATCACAAATACCAGCTGCAGTGTTGGCAGGAATCTTAATAACTGTTGGTATTGGGGTGATGGATTACAAAGGTTTAAAAGCTATTCCTAGTTTACCAAAAGACACCAAAATAGGTCCTCTAAAAGTGAGTTCAGAAGTAATTATCATGCTCGTAGTTTTAGTTTTGTCTAGTTTGTGGAATTTAGTATATGCCGTGGGTATAGGTCTTATAATAGCTTCTTTGATGTTCATGAAAAAAATTGGCGATTTGACTGCCGAACGCTCCAACGTGAAATCTTTGAAACAAGAAAAAGCGTGGGAAGATGAAGCTGATTTTCCTGAAAAATTAAAAGAAGAAGTATTCATTAAACATGTCAAGGGGCCTTTGTTTTTTGGTTCCACAAGCGAATTTCAACAGTTATCCCAACAAATACCGACAACAGCTCAAACTGTAGTCATTCGATTGGGAAGAATGCAGTATATGGACCAATCTGGATTATATGCCATGGAAGATGTTCTTATTGATTTGAGAAGTAAAAAAATAAACGTTCTATTTGTTGGATTATTAAGACAACCTAGATATATGATGGAGCGTATCGATATTATTCCAGACCTTATTCCGAAAGAACATATATTCACCAATTTTAGGGACTGCCTTGATTGGATAAAAGCCAATGTAAAGGATAGGGTTTAAATTACAGAAATGAAATAAGATAGATATTTTAAAATAACGAAAAACCGATTCAGAAAAAGTTAGACGTTTATGCCAAAAATTTTGATAAGTTAGGTGAAGAACAAAGTCCGGAATTATTATTCGTTAGTTGCTCGGACAGTCGTGTCACTGCGGAAGAACTGATGGGCCTCGGTCCTGGAGAAGCGTTTGTGCACCGCAATATTGCCAATATGGTCATAAAAAAGACGTCAAGTGTACAAAAAGCGGATAGAGATAGAGGCTTAAAAGTCCACGGTTGGGTTTTTGATGTCCATACTGGGAAATCGATTGACCTCAAAATTGATTTTGAGAAGTACTTATATGATATTATGGAGATTTATCATTTGGATTAACCTTTAGATTCTGATATCTGTCAGATCAAAAATTATAGAAAAAAAATTTTTGGTATGAAGATATCAAGTGAAGCTTGTCGAAAGCCTTTCTTTATTATAAAATCAGATTGCAACTCGACTACGCTCGATGTGACAGAATTTAAATGGTCAAGACGCTGTATTTTCTTCTAAAATTTCTTCATTTTCCTCCACCTCTTCTTCTAATTCTTTTTTCTTTTCCAAAATGATAGGAAAAATTATAGGGACTAAAGATTTTACTGGTTTATAAAGTACTGAATCTTCAATGGTTTCTTCATCTGTAAACGGAATGGCACGATTCAAACTATCAAAGACAAGTAATATCACACTTAAAATAACGGCAATCTTCAAAGCTCCAAAGAGCGCGCCCAAAAGTTTATTCAAAATACCCAAAGCTGCAAAATCTGCTAATTTTGTGAGCGCTTTACCAGCCAATGCTATCACCAGAACTATGATCAGGAAAGTAACCGCAAAAGCTATAATATTGACAGTTTTTTCATCCCATTTTGAATTCTCGTCAATAAAGGTGGCTGCGTAATTACTAAAATGAATAGCGCCATATACGCCTGCAACTAATGCCACAAGAGATGCAATCTCTACAAAAAACCCATTCATGAGCCCTCGCACCAAACCAAAAAGAATAAGGGCAATTAAAATAATGTCCAAAACACTCATAGTACATTGTATTTTAACAAACGTACATAAATTATCCCAATTTTAATCGCACATCATCCAAACAGAATGTAGAGTTTGTTAACTTTGAGCCCAAAATAAATTTGAAGCTGCAATTGAATTTCAATTTCAATTTCAATTTCAATTGCAAATTCAACCATGTCAAGAGACGAACAATTAAAAGAGCGCTGGAATTTAGTCGTACAAAAATTATCAGCACAATTTGCAGAAGGAGACACCTTGGATTTGGATGCAATCATCTACCTGATTGGTGTCCAAGAATTGGGTCAACCACACCGTAAATTTAAGAAAGACCATAAACTCGACTTGATGCATATTGCCATTTGCAGATTATTGGAGCCTTATGGTTATTAT
>JBBSLN010000098.1:0-7184 GCA_038255205.1 Flavobacteriales bacterium | reverse complement strand
TGCATTTCCTCTCCGTAGATTCTGTAGTCAATTTCGTGTGATGTCATAATGTATGTTGTTTTTCGTTAAGTTGTTCAGTTACTATTTGTTTGCTAAATTTATGAATTGTTACAAAGGAACTAAAAAATTAAATTCCAAATTCCAAATTCCAAATTCCAAATTCCAAATTCCAAATCGTAAATCGGAAATCGGAAATCGTAAATCGTAAATCTGAAATGTAACAAATCTAATATACGTTCGTCATACTTATAACTAATCAAATACTTTTCATTTTGGAAACCATCTTAACCATCAACCAACTCACAAAGAAATTTGGCAATCTGACTGCCGTAAAAGATTTAAGCTTTACCATTAACAAAGGAAATGTTTATGGCATTTTGGGACCTAACGGAAGTGGGAAGTCCACAACGCTTGGTATTGTTTTGAATGTCGTCAATAAAACCTCTGGAGATTTCAGTTGGTTCGATGGACACACAACAACTCATGACGCCTTGAAAAAAGTGGGTGCCATCATTGAGAGACCTAATTTCTATCCTTATATGAGTGCCTACCAAAATCTAAAGTTGGTATGTAAAATCAAAGGCGTTCCATATTCGAAAATAGATGAGAAACTGGAAATTGTTGGGCTGACCGAACGAAAGGATAGTAAATTCAGCACCTATTCATTGGGCATGAAGCAACGTTTGGCAATTGCTTCCGCTTTACTAAACGATCCTGAAATCCTAATTTTGGATGAACCTACCAACGGTTTAGACCCTCAAGGGATTCATCAAATTCGTTCGTTGATTAAACAAATTGCCAGTACAGGAACCACTATTTTATTGGCCTCGCATCTACTTGATGAAGTTGAAAAAGTATGTTCTCATGTCGTTGTACTCCGTAAGGGCGAGAAATTATATTCTGGACGTGTCGATGAAATGATTAGTAGTCATGGTTTTTTTGAATTGAAGACCAATAAACATGATGAATTGATTCAATTGCTTGAAGCTGATAAAAACTTTGGTAAACTGAAAGTTGAAGGTGAATTAATCACGGCTTTTTTGAACGAACCTATGGATGCTTCAGCTTTCAATCAATTAATGTTCGAAAAAGGGATTGCCTTGTCGCATCTGGTGAAAAGAAAAGAAAGCCTAGAGGAACAATTTTTACAACTAACGGACAACCAATAATACCATCAAAACCAAACCAATGTTAAGACTCATCAATCTCGAATTACAAAAACTCTTATTAAGCAGAGTGAATAAAGTATTGATTTTCATTTCCTTTATTTTGCCATTTACCGTGCTCATTCTATCTTCTATAAAAATCAACTTCTTTGGTTTTTTTACCTTGGAGTTGGGCGAATTGGGAATTTTTAATTTCCCAATTATCTGGCATATCACAACCTTTTTCGCCTCTTATTTCAAGCTCTTTTTTGCTATTGTGGTAGTGAGTATGATAGGTAATGAATACAGCAATAAAACAATCAAACAGAATTTGATTGATGGCTTGAGTAAGAAAGAATTTATACTCTCAAAATTTTATACCATAGTTTTCTTCTCATTGATATCCACCGTCCTTATCGGAGTTGCTTCTTTTTTAATAGGAATGTATTATTCCAGTTATACAGAAGCGACGATTATATTTAGGGAGATTGAATATCTATTGGCCTATTTTGTAAAGTTGGTCGGCTTTTTTAGTTTGTGTTTATTCTTTGGGATGCTGGTAAAGCGTTCAGCATTTGCATTGGCTTTTATTTTTATCTTGTACATTGTTGAGTGGTTAGTTTTTTGGGGCGCTTATGAAGTCTTGGGTAGCTCTGAAATGGCGTGGAAAATTAAAAACTATATGCCTCTAGAATCGATGTACAAATTAATTGACCAGCCATTCCAGAGAATTATCATCACCAAATATCCTGACAAAATGGACTTGGCATATGACTATGCTGTCCATTGGTATGAAATTGTAATAGTAATGGGTTGGACTGCTTTATTTGTCTTTTTATCCTATCGATTATTAAAAGTGCGCGATTTATGATATATTTGATAGCTATTGCTATCTCATGAAAAGGATTTTTACTTTAGTTTTACTTTTTTCTGGCATTCAGTCTTTTGCTCAAAATCAGGCTGCCAATTGGTTTTTTGGTTATGGCGCTGGTTTACAATTTGACTTAGGCGCTAACACACTGACTCCTGTTAATGGAGGTGCATTGTCCACAAACGAAGGTTGCGCGACGATTTCCGATGCTTTTGGTAATTTGTTGTTTTATACAGATGGCTCACTTGTATGGAACCGTAATAATAATGTCATGTCAAATGGAAGTAATCTTTTTGGGGACCCTTCTAGTACACAATCTGCTATTATAGTTCCGAAACCAAACGATCCTGACATCTATTACGTTTTCACTGTTGATAATGCTTTGGACGGGACTAACTTTGGATTGAATTACTCGATTGTTGATATGACGCTCAATAATGGATTGGGAAATGTGACCACTAAAAACACGAATCTACTTCCTATCTGTTCTGAAAAAATAAGCGCTGTTCTAAAAGATTGTGTGACCAAATCTATTTGGCTTATCACTTACGCATCACAAAATGGATCGGGAAATAATTATAATACCTTTTATGCCTATGAGGTTTCTGATACAGGTGTGAATCGGGTACCCGTCACTTCAACCTTTAGTGGCATTGCGACACAAGAACCTAGGGGCTATTTAAAATTGTCACCTGATGGGCAGAAGTTGGCTTGTGCAAATATGGGGAGTGGTATGTTTCTGTTTGATTTTGATGTGGCAACTGGTATTGTCAGCAATCAACGACAACTCAACATCAATACAGGGAGCAGCAGTGCTTATGGTGTCGAATTTTCACCCAATAGCCAATTACTTTATGTTCATTCATCAAATGACCAACAGAGCCAGAGTCCATCAGCTCATACCTCAACTTTGAGCCAATATGATTTGAGCGCTCCCAATATTTCCAATTCCAGGGTTACCATCGACCAGCAATCATTATATAGAGGAGGCTTGCAATTGGGTCCTGATGGAAAAATTTACAGAGCCTTAAGTGCAACTTATGATATTGGACTGCCCTTTCTAGGTGTTATCAACAATCCAAATGCTCTCGGAACGGCCTGCGATTATCAGCACAATGCGGTAAGTTTAGCACCCAATAATTCCTCACAAGGTTTGCCTCCATTTATCCAATCTATATTTAATACACAGGTAGATATCATTCGTAACAATGTCAATACGGTCAATCTTCCGCTTTGCGAAGGTGAAAATTACACCTTAATGGCTGATGATATTGCTGGAGCGACTTATACATGGACATTAGATGGCGATCCTCTATCAGAAACTGATTTTGATTTGGTCATCAATCAAAGTGGTCATTACCAAGTATACATAGATCTCAACACTGGTGATTGCGATGTTGAAGGTCAGGCTTTTGTATCCTATTTTCAACTTCCTGTTGCAAATCAGCCATCGCGGATGATTAATTGCGATACGACCACAACTTCCGCTTTTGATTTTACAGGTCAAGATTCAGTTGTCTTAGGCAGTCAGAATCCCATGAGTTATGAAGTTCATTATTATACAAGTCAGGAAGAAGCAAATAGAGATGAAAATGAAATAATCGGATTGTTCGCAAACACTTCAAATCCTCAAGAAATATTTGTGAGAATAGATCCTAGAAGTAATGCCAATTGTTTTGATACCACCTCTTTTTTTATAGAAGTTAATATCTCTCCGGTCATAACAAATCTTGATGATGTCGTGGTTTGCGACACAGATTTTAATGGTAATCCCATGGACGGTTTAACCACTTTGGATTTATCCCTTTACACGCCTGGCATTTTAGGGACACAAGATGCAAATCTATTTACAGTGACCTATCACAATTCACAAACGGATGCGGATACAGGAAACAGCCCATTGCCAGATTCATATATGACTACCATCCCCTATGTTGAGCAAATTTTTGTTCGAATTGAAAATAATTCAAATACTGATTGTTTTAATACAGATTCTTTTGTGCTAACTGTGAACGATTCGCCAGAAGCAATCGGTACCACCTTGATTCAGTGTGATGAAGACGGCATTCCTGAAGGCCGCACTATTTTTAATATCAATCAGGTTTTAGAGACTATTACTGGTGGTGCAGCAAACAGAGATGTTACCTATTATCTATCATCTACCGATGCGCTAGATGGTACCAATGAAATTGATGGCAATGCTTTTGAAAACTTTCTTAATCCACAAGTTGTTTACGCTAAAGTTGAAGATACTACTACCGGTTGTACTAATCTAGCTCTGGTTACATTGGCCGTAAGCACAACGTCTGCCTATAATGCAACACTTGAACGTTGTGACGACGATGGGGTTGAAGATGGTTTTCATAGCTTTAATTTAACCGATGCCGATGCGACAGTTTTAGCAACCTTACCAGCTGGCTTAAATGTCAATTACTATGAAACTTACACCGACGCGCTTTTAGAAACAAATCCTTTAGGGGCAAACTACACAAACACTTCGGCATATTCACAACGCATTTTTGCTCGTGTCGAAAATGCAAATGACTGTTATGGCATCAGCGAAGTACAATTGACCGTTTTTGAGCTTCCTGATATTGAAATTGAAGATGAAACCATTTATTGTTTGAATACATTTCCAGAGACCATAGTGATTACTGGAGGTGTCATAGGAGATTCCCCAAATAACTATTATTATTTATGGTCGAATGGGGAGAACACATCTGAAATAATGATCAATGAACCTGGGACTTATATTGTGAGAGTTACCAATTCGGATGGTTGCTACAAGGATAGAACGGTAATTGTTCGTCCATCCAATATCGCCACTATAAATAATATTGAAATTGTGGATGCAGCAGAAAACAATATCATTACTATTTTGGTTTCGGGAGAAGGTGATTATGAGTATGCTTTAGATAATCTCAACGGTCCGTATCAGGACAGTAATAGTTTTGACAATGTGGTGGCAGGATTCCATACCGTTTACGTTAGAGATAAAAATGACTGCGGAATTTCGGAGGAATTGATTTCAGTCATTGGTTTTCCAAAATTCTTCACGCCAAATAATGATTCGTTTAATGATTACTGGCAGGTCAATGGAATCAATACTCAATTTCAACCTAATTCAATGATTCTTATTTATGACCGTTATGGGAAATTAATAAAAGAATTGAACCCCTTGAGCAGAGGTTGGGATGGTACTCTAAATGGCATAAAGCTTCCCACGAGCGATTATTGGTTTCATATAGCACTACAAGACGGACGAATTTTTAAAGGCCATTTTACGTTAAAGCGCTAGTATGTTATATCTCTCAGGGATAAATCATTAAGGTTCAAAAGGTTATTTTATAAAACTTATTATGAGAATTCTTCAACTAATCGGTATTGGCTTTATTCTCTGCATTCCATTTGAAAATTTTGGTCAGGATATCACATTATATGAACAATTCAATGGTCGATATGATTATGTTGCGATTGGAAATACTCTAAATCCTTTTGAGAACAACCTCGAAACCGGTTTTTGTGAAACTTTGCCATCCTCTCAGGCAGAATTAAATCTTGAAAATACTTCAACCATTATTGCTGCTTACTTGTATTGGGCTGGGTCTGGTGAAGGTGATACGAATATTTCGCTGAACGCGACCTCCATTGATGCAGATTCAACCTATACCATCTCGTTCAATGATTTTAATTATGGAATGCTAACTTATTTTTCATGCTTTGCAGATGTTACCGATTTGCTCCTTTTACAAGGAAATACGATGTATGAGTTTTCTGATTTTGATATTTCAGAAACCCTACAGAATAATTTCGGATATTGTGGAAATCGCACCAATTTTGCAGGCTGGGCGATTTATGTTGTTTATGCAAACGATGCACTCCCATTAAATCAGATAAACCTCTTTCAAGGCTTAGATATTATCAATAGAAACATTCGATCAAAATCCATTGTCTTGGAAAACTTGAATGTTATTGATAATGAAAATGCCAAAATCGGGTTTTTGGCTTGGGAAGGAGACAATGCACTGAATTATGGCGAGACACTTTCCATTAATGGCAACATTCTATCTAATCCACCTTTAAACGCTGCCGACAATGCCTTTAATGGCACCAATTCGTTTACGAATTCCGATACCTTTTATAATGTTGATCTTGATGTGTATAACATTCAGGACAATATACAAATTGGCGATACGACGGCGACCATAACACTGACCACTGGTGATTTTGACGTCAATGGTAATTTTCAGGCGGACCTTATCATAATCAATAACATCATAACGGTTCTGAACAGTCAATTGCCGGACGCTACGATTGTCTTGGATGATTATTTTCAAAACTGTGACAATCTTGAAATGGAATTTAATTACACCATTTTTAATACTAATTCCACTGATGTTTTACCTGCAGGCACACCAATAGCCTTCTATATTACTGGACAACTAATTGGTCAAAGCACCACTCAAAATGACATTTCCATTAATGGTTTTGAAAGTGGAGCTATCATATTATCAATTCCAGCTAGATTGATAAATTCTTTTGAATTAACAGCGATTGTGGATGATAACGGGGCACAAATGGGAATAGTGACTGAAACCAGTGAAATTAATAATTCCTTTTCAGCATTGATTGATTTGCGTCCGCCACCGATTATCAGCACTTTACCAAGTGTCTTAAAATGCAATGAAGGTTTTGACTCTGCCATATTTAATTTGTTCGAATCGCTTCCCGAGACCATCGATCGCTCATCAATCATAGCGTTTTATGAAAGCCTTTCAGATTTAGAACTTAACGAAAATGAATTGTTTTATCCAGAAGCCTATTCAAGTCAATCTAATCCTCAAACCATTTATCTTAAAGTTGAGGGCACACCCTGTTTTGACGTTTTTCAATTTAATATTATGGTTGAAAACTGTCCTCCGCGGATTCCAGAAGGATTTTCTCCAACTAACGATGGTATTAATGACTGGTTTAACATACAAGGTCTCTACAATATCTTTTTGAATCACGAGTTGATTATTTACAATAGATACGGTACTTTGATTTTTGAAGGCAATAATTCAACTCCTTGGGATGGAAAAGCCAATAGAGGGTTAAACAATTTGGGGAAATTGCTACCAACTGGAACCTATTATTACATCTTATATCTTCACGATTCTAAATATTCC
>JBBSLN010000097.1:0-7184 GCA_038255205.1 Flavobacteriales bacterium | reverse complement strand
TCTTGGCAAAAAGATCAAACTTAATGTTATTGCAAAACGTGCAGGCGATCAACTCCGTACCAAAGCGAATATCGATAAGGCTCGAAAAATCCTGAATTACAATCCTCAAACAACCTTATTGGAAGGAGTGAAAGCGCAAGTAGCTTGGTTTAAAGAAAATTTCTAAACAAACGCACTATAACCAGTAATCGCTCTTCCCACAATCAACGTATTAATCTCTTTAGTGCCTTCGTACGAATAAATCGCCTCCGCATCAGCAACAAAGCGAGCAACATTATATTCTAAAAGAATTCCATTACCTCCCATAACTTCACGTGCCTGACTTACGACATCTCGTGTACGCATGGAACAAAACACTTTGGCAAGCGAAGCGTGTTCATCGGTCAATAGGCCTTGGTCTTGCAATTCAGAAAGTCTATACACCATCGTTTTCATAGCGGTCAAATTGCACAACATTTCCACCAAATGGTTTTGGATGAGTTGAAACGACGCAATTGGTTTTCCAAATTGTTCCCGTTTTTTGGTGTATTTCAAAGCGTTTTCATAAGCGCCTCTCGCACAACCGACAGCTTGCCACGCAACTCCAGCTCTGGTCATTCGCAGTACTTTTGCAGTATCTTTAAAGGAATTGGCATTTTGTAATCTGTCTTTTTCAGGAATCCTGCAATCTATTAAGGTGATAATGGCATTCTGAACAGTTCGCAGCGCCATTTTATCCTCGATTTTTTCAGTGGTAAATCCAGCGGTATCTTTTCTGACCAAAAATCCTTTGACCTTATTGGTCACTTCCTCTCTAGCCCAAATAATTGTGACATCGGCAAAGGAAGCATTACCAATCCATTTTTTCTGTCCGTTCAAGACCCATTCGTCACCATCAATTCTACAGGTGGTTTCCATTCCGCCTGCTACGCCACTGCCCACATTTGGTTCAGTGAGTCCAAAGGCACCGATGAGTTCCATCTTTTGCATTTTAGGAAGCCATTCTTGTTTCTGCTCTTCACTTCCACAAAGATAGATGGAGCCCATCGCCAATCCGCTGTGGACACCAAAAAACGTCGAAATGGAGACGTCCACTCGGGCTAATTCTTCTGCTATAATGCCTTCCATGAGAAAAGGCAAATCCGGGCAGCCATACCCTTTGTAAGCGACACCACAAATATTGAGTGCTGCCAATTTTGGAATGATCTCAAATGGGAATTTAGCTTTCTTCCAATAGTCATTGGCGATCGGTTGTACTTCAGTTTCCATAAAATTGCGGACTTTCATTTGGATGGCACGTTGTTCTTGTGTCAACTTTAAATCCAAATCATAAAAATCGCCATCAATAGGAGGGAGTTGGTGCTGCCCTTTTTTTGCTTTTTCGGTCAACATTTTCATAAGACCGTTGAGTTGTTTCTCATCGAGTTCGCCAACGGTTTTCATAATTTTTGGCAAATCAATCTTTTTTGATATTTCACCGAGTTCCTTAAAATCCACTTCTTTCATTAAATGAATAATGGTTTTTATTTTATTGAATAACTGGATCATGCATTTTGGTTTTTGGTTTAACGAATGAAAAGTTAAGCATTTCCAAGAAGATAATCAGATGCAGAGGCTATATTAACAAAGTTTTAAATTGAAATTGAAATTGAAATCGAAGTTGAAATTGAAATCGAAGTTGAAGTTGAAGTTGAGAAGGAGTTATTTTAAAGACAATAGAAATTCTGCGGCTACGAACGGCGATGTTTCACCATGCTCAATTAATTGAAGTTGGTGTTGAAGTTCTTTTTTTATGATCGGATTATTATAAAAATCAGATTTCAGTCGGTCCTCGATGGTTTGTAGCAACCAGAATTTATTCTGTTCCTTGCGTTTATGGTCAAAATAATCGTTCTCTTTTGATTGTAGAATGTAAGTGTCAATCAATTCCCATATATCGGAAATGCCTTGGTTTTTTAAGGCGCTCGCAAGAAGCACTTTTGGCTGCCAACCCGATTCTTTTGCAGGATACATATGCAATGCTCTGTTGAATTCGACTTTGGCAATCTTGGCATGTTTCAAATTATCTCCATCGGCTTTGTTGATGACAATCGCATCCGCCATTTCCATGATGCCACGTTTGATACCTTGTAACTCGTCGCCTGCTCCAGCCAATTTCAACAATAAAAAGAAATCGACCATACTATGCACGGCCGTTTCGCTTTGTCCTACGCCAACGGTTTCAATGAGTATGGTATCAAATCCGGCAGCTTCACAAAGGATGATGGTTTCTCTACTTTTTCGGGCGACACCACCAAGCGAGGTTCCAGAAGCGGAAGGACGTATAAAAGCATTTTCGTCTTTAACCAAATCTTCCATTCGGGTTTTGTCACCTAGTATCGAACCTTTACTTAAGGTGCTACTTGGGTCTACTGCCAAAACAGCCACTTTTTTGCCATTGGAAGTCAAATAGGTTCCGAAGGCTTCGATGAAGGTGCTCTTACCAACGCCAGGAACGCCTGTGATTCCTATTCGGACAGAGTTGTTGGCATGCGGTAAACAGTGTTGAATAATGTCATTCGCCTTTTTAAGATGTTCAGGATTGGTGCTCTCAACGAGAGTGATGGCTCTGCTTAAAGCGGTCATGTTGCCTTTGAGAATGTCTTTGACCAAGTCTTCAGCGGAAGGTTGTGATTGGCGTTTTTCTTTGATTGACCTTACCGCACTTATATTGGTTGTTTCTGGTTCAGAGACACCCTTTTGTTCATGTAGTGCTGATGATGGTTTATGTTTACTCAAAATGTTTAGGGTTTAACCTATTGTTTTTGGTTTTCGATGACTTGCATTGGTATTTCAATCTTTGTTTTATCCCATACCAAGGTCATCTTTAAGTCATCCGTTGTGTTATCAAATGCAATTGTGAATTGCTCGACTGATTTATCTATTTTCTGCACTGGCGCTTCAACTTCCATAAAGTCGAACTGGCTTTCGCGCATCGGTTGCATGTGTTCGTCGACACCCCAAGGATATTGTTTGGTGTTGAAAATGATGGTCCAAGAAGAATCATTTGGGATGGTCCACAAGGTATATTCGCCTTTTGTCAATTCAATGCCTTCAATCAACAAATCTTTATTGGTTGTAAATTTTGTAGCTTCATTGGCCCCTGTTCTCCATACTTCATTATAGGGAACGAGTGCACCAAAAATGTCGCGATTCTTTTTAAAAGGTCTGTTATAGAACACTTCTAATTTGGTATCATTCAATTCAAATTTCACGGTATCCTTTGGACTTATACGTTTACTGAAAATATCTTCAAAAAAATAGGCATAGACAAAAATTCCTAATGCTACGACAGAAAGTGTGATGATGGTCCATTTAAAAAATGTATTCATTATAAAGTGATATTTGCTATAAATTTGAGTATAAAGATAAATGAAATCCATTGATACCTAAAGACCTTAACGTTGTTTTGTAAAAATTCTGTCAATTATTTTGCATAAATTTCCTAAATTCTGCAACACCTTATTTTTTGTCTCGTCTTTAAGATGAACTAAACCAATAACCAAAACGCATAACTAAAGCATGTTTCAAACAGAACTCATTGAAAAATGCAGACAACACGATAGAAAAGCGCAGTTGCAACTGTACTCTCAATATTGTGATGGTATGTATGCGGTTGCAAATAGGTTTGTGAAGGATTCCATGGAAGCTGAAGATATCGTACAGGAATCCTTTATAAAAGCCTTTAGCAAACTGCATCAATACAAAGCGGAAGTGACTTTTGGAGCTTGGTTAAAACGTATCGTCATCAATAAAAGCATTGATTTGCTAAAATCCAAGAAAAATCATTTGCAAGAACTGGAAGAGGTGCACCTCAAGGTAGTTGATGATATTGATGACGAATGGTTGGTAGAAGACCATATTACAATTGAAGACGTAAAACATGCGATAGAGCAACTGCCAGAAAAGTATAAGCTCGTTCTGATGTTGTATTTAATTGAAGGGTATGACCATCAGGAAATATCAGAGATATTAGACATCACAGAAATCGCTTCACGC
Organism: Flavobacteriales bacterium; assembly: GCA_038255205.1. GTDB lineage: Bacteria > Bacteroidota > Bacteroidia > Flavobacteriales > Flavobacteriaceae > JBPOFM01. Next base: position 3,167 of record JBBSLN010000097.1, on the reverse strand, counting down.
ACCCAATTATCAAGAGGAAAAGTAAAATTACAAGAACTAATAACACCTATTTATAATGGCACAAGATCTTAAGAAACTATTTGAGGAGGATCGATTAAAAATCCGTAATGGCATGCCCAAAGGTCATGAAGCTCGTTTTTTGAATAAATTGGAGAAAGAACTGCCAGTGGCATCCAACCGGCCACGTCAAGGCGTGGTCAAAAAACGATTCAGTATTTGGAGTTTGGCCGCAAGTGTTGTGGTGTTATTGGGCTTGACTTTTGGAGCGTATCAATTCTTTAAAATACCACAAGCGATTCCCGATACGGAAGACAAAGTGGTGACTTTAAAATCGCTTGGTGATGTATCGCCTGACCTGAAGAAGGTAGAAAACTATTATGTTGCCAATATCAATATGGAACTGGCCAATGTAAAGTTGACACCGGAAAACAAGGATTTATTTGATAGTTACGTGTTGCGATTGGAAGTTTTGAACAAGGAGTACAAACGCTTATCGGTGGAATTGACCGAAAATGGTCCGAATGAATTGACCGTAAATGCCTTGATTGATAACTTAAAGTTGCGTCTCAATTTATTGTATCGTCTTAAAGAGCAATTAAAAGAAATAAAAACACCTGATGAGAATCAGAATTTAAGTTAAAAACATATGAAAACAATAGAGTTAAAATTTTTGATACTGATGCTCGCGAGCACTTTGACGGCTACAGCACAACAGAAGCTTCAAAAGTTCACCAAAACAGTGAACGCTAATAAAGAAGTCATAGTTAATTTGAACACGAGTTACACGAATATTGAAGTGGATACCTGGAGCAAAGACCAGATAGAAGTGGAGGCTTATATTGAAGGGCAAAAGCTCTCAAAGGAAGCGCTCGAAAAAGAACTAAAAAACTGGAACATTACGGTGAGTGGTTCTGGTGATGAGGTGACCATAGAATCGAAAGGATCACACAATTCTTGGGACGCTGTCGGGGGAGATTTTGAATTTCACTTCGACAACGAAGCAATGCGTGAATTGGAATTTGAATTGGCGAACATGCCCGAAATGCCCGAAATGCCGGAAATGCCCAAGATGCCTGATATGGCGAGAGTTCCAGAAATGCCACAGATGCCAAAAATGCCAGAGCTTCCTGAATTACCTGAAGGAATAGGTGCCGTTAACTTTGACTATGATGCCTATAAAAAAGATGGCGAAAAATACCTTGAGAAATGGAGCAAGGAGTATGAAACCAATTATGGCAAAGAATACAAGGAGAAAATGAAAGCGTGGGGACGCAAATTTGGTAAAACAGATTTTGAGGCCTATTCGAAACAAATGGAAGCATGGGGTGAGAAGTTTGGGAAGGAGTTTGGAGACAAGTTTGGAAAGGATTATGAGAAAAAAATGGAAGCTTGGGGGAAGCGTTTTGAAGAGACTTGGGGTAAAGACTTTGAAGCAAAAATGCAAGCTTGGGGAGAACGCTTCGGAAAGCAAATGGAAGATCGAACAAGAGCGATGGAAGCGCGTCAAGAAGCGATGCGAGATCATCAAGACCATGTGAAAGACCGCCAGCAACATTTTGCCGAACGACGTGATGCACTCGCAAAGCGTATCGACGATAAAGGGAATACGAATGTGAAGAAAACAATTAAAATTAAAATGCCTAAAAAGGCAAAGTTGAAAATGAATGTGCGACATGGCGAACTGAAGTTTGCGTCGGTCATTACCAACATGCGTGGTGATGTCTCACATTCTGCTTTAACAGCTAATAGCATTGATGGAAGCAAAACTTCCATCAATGTTTCTTATTCGCCAGTATTGATCACCAACTGGAACATGGGTGAATTGAAACTTAATTTTGTGGACAAGGCACAGATTGCGAACGTGAATCGGCTGGTGTTGAGTTCTAATTCTTCAAATATTGATATCAATAGCCTAGCAGGTAATGCGGTGATTGATGGGAGTTTTGGGGAATTGGCCATTAACACCATTCAGCCTACCTTCAGTAATTTGAACATTGTATTAGAGAACAGTGAAGCATTTGTGATGCTGCCGAAGGCGGATTATAATCTACAATACAAAGGCAGCCGCTCGAAACTGAAGCACCCGAAGAATAAAAGTATAACAGCAACGTCGTTTTCTGCAGGTGATTTGATGAGTGGTAAAACCATCGTGATCAACGCGAAATTTAGTGAAGTGACAATGCAATAAATTTCTTAATTTTGCGCAAATGTTTTGCGCATGACCTCCAACCAATTTTCTTCTTTTCTTCATGGCATTAGCAATGAACCTCTAACGGTATTGGATGCTGTTCCCATACAAAAGTATATTTCTTTAGACCTATCTGTTACTAATATTGACTTGCGTGGGATTGATTTCAGCTCTTCATCTGTTTTAGAACGGTATGTGAATACACGTCTTGCGGTACACAATGCCTGGGTAGCCTATGGTGGCTACAACGAAACACGAAACATCTACCGACGTAGTGACCACTTCAACCAAGATGATACCGCGACCGAACGCAATATCCATCTTGGGATGGATTTATGGATGTCTGCTGGTTCTCCCATTCTAGCGCCTATAGATGGTGAGGTGCATAGTTTTGCAAATAACAGAAATTATGGTGATTATGGGCCAACGATTATTTTAAAGCACGACCTAGATGACGTGGTTTTTTATACGCTTTATGGGCATTTGAGTTTGGCTTCCATTGAACATTTGCGAGTGGGGCAACTTTTTATGCAAGAAGATCCATTAGCCTTCTTGGGCGATGCAGGTGTGAATGGCGATTATCCACCGCATCTGCATTTTCAGATTATTAAAGAGATTGGCGATTGGGTAGGGGACTACCCAGGGGTTTGTAGCAAGGCTGAATTGGAGTTTTATTTGGCAAATTGTCCTGACCCTAATTTGTTGTTGAAATTGTATTAATAGTTTCGGTTTCCGAACTTGTGGTTTGAACTTTTAGGCTAGAAATTTGCATCTGTGTTGGAATTGATAATAATGCCTTTAAGAATATTTTATAGGTTTTTGATCACTTCAAGAATTTGCTCGGGAAGTTTATTCATGTCCGTTGGTTTTGTGAGATACGTTGACGCTCCAAGTGTGTGAAATTCATTAATGCTGTCCTCGTAAAAAGTAGTGGAATACATAATGACAGGTATATGCTTGAGTTTCGCATCTCTCTTTA
>JBBSLN010000096.1:0-7211 GCA_038255205.1 Flavobacteriales bacterium | reverse complement strand
TGCAAATGTAAGTTTTCAAAATAATGGAGGAGCTGATAACAATTTCAGATTTTTTACAGAAGCAACAAACTGGGATTCAGGTAGAAATTATCCTTTCTATGCAGATGCTGGTTACACGATCGATCCTGACTTTGTAAATGCAGGTGATGGTGATTCCAACTTTGCCTTTGTAGGAACTACTGGAACTTACTTATTAACCATTAATTCTGTTACCAAAGTTATAACACTTGAGTAATAGCCTTAAAAATCAATAGTGTTAAGTTTAATTATATAAAGATTAGGCTATGCAAAACATAGCCTTGTCTTTCTAATAATAATGTTATGAAAAATATTTTACACTTTATCTTTTTTACAATTTTGGCATTGCCCTCCTTGGCACAAGTGCAAACGGCAACTTTTACTATTTCACCAGCTTCTTTCAATGAGGACGAACAGATAACAATTACAGTTTCAGGAGTCAATCCCACATTATGGAATGCTGGACAACCTGATAACATTTATCTTTGGGCATGGCGATTAGATCAGAACAATAATTATATCGCTGATTCCCCGAATAATGGCGCATGGACTAATTCTAGCGAAGTTCAAAAAATGACCAATAATGGAAACGGCACTTACAGCTATACGCTGACGCCAACCACATTCTATGGCGCCACAGGTATTGCAAAAATGGGAATGCTTGTAAAAGCAAAAGATGGAACGGGCGACAAAAAATCTCAAGATTTTATCACTCCTGTAGGAAAAGTTCAGTTAACCATTACCAATCCGACTTCGAATCCTGTTGTGGTAAGTTCGGGAGCAAGCCTGCCCCTTTCAGCCGTTATGAGAGTACAAGGAAATACAGTTGCAGGCGCTTTCAAGGTCTATCTAAATAATACCCAAATAGCTTCAGGGAACGGATTCCCTTCTTACTCTACGACTTTAACAAATCTCACTACAAGTGGTGTCATAAAAGTGGTCGGAACGCCTCAAGGGCAATCCGATACTGGCGAAAAATCATTCAATCTTATAATTGCACCAACAGTTACAACACAAGCTGTGCCTTCGGGAATGATTGACGGAATAAACTATAATTCCTCTGATCCTACAAAGGCAACTCTAGTTGTAAATGCACCAGGAAAAGAGTTTGTATATGTTGCCGGAAGTTTTAACAATTATCAACCTACAAATACACATTTAATGAAGAAAGATCCGACGTCAACCGCAAATTCCAATAAATTTTGGATTGAGTTGACTGGTCTTACCTCTGGGCGAACCGAAACCTATCAATATTGGATTTACGATACCAATCCGATAGCGAACTCGCCAGCAGAAGTAAAAACTGCCGATCCTTTTTCAACATTGGTCTTATCACCTTTTGATGATCCAGGCATTTCATCAGTATCCTATCCAAATCTTCCAGCGTATCCAGCCGATCAAGAGCGTGAAGTGACGGTGCTAAAAACAGGGCAAGCTGCATACAATTGGCAAGTGAGCAATTTCAATAAACCCAAGAAAGAAGATTTAGTGGTTTACGAAGTATTGATCAGAGATTTCGATGCCAATAGAAACTATCAATCGCTTATTGATAGGATTGATTATTTCAAAAATTTAAATATCAACGCTATTCAGTTGATGCCAATCATGGAATATGAAGGCAATGAAAGTTGGGGCTACAATACCGCTTTCCACATGGCATTGGATAAATACTATGGTACAGAGACCAAATTCAAGGAGTTCGTAGATGTATGTCATCAAAACGGAATTGCTGTAATACTCGATATAGCTCTAAATCATGCCTTCGGAAGAAATCCTATGGTGCGTATGTGGATGAACGACCCGGATGGTGATGGTTGGGGAGGCCCAAGTTCTGAAAGCCCGTATTTTAATCAAACTGCAACACATTCATATAGTGTAGGAGATGATTTCAACCATCAAAAACCAATGACTCAAAATTATGTGCAACGTGTGGTAAAGCATTGGGTCGAAGAATTTAAAATCGATGGATTCCGATGGGATTTAACTAAAGGCTTTACTCAAAATTGTACCGGCAGCAATGAAACCTGTACAAATGGGTACCAACAAGATAGAGTTGATATTCTTAAAACATACGCCGATTATTCATGGTCATTAGATGCGAACCATTACGTTATCTTTGAACATTTAGGTCAAGAAAATGAAGAAAAAGAATGGGCGAACTACAGATACAACGAAGGAAAAGGAATTATGATGTGGGGCAAAATGACAGAACAATATAATCAATTGACCATGGGTTATAATTCAAACAACAATATTAATGGAATAGGACATAAATCACGTGCATCATTTTTGGGACCTCGTGTGATGGGATATGCCGAAAGTCATGATGAGGAACGTTTGATGTATAAAAATGTAACTTTTGGAAAGAATACCAACGCATCACACGATGTGACAAATTTGAATATAGCTCTTTCTAGAATGTCCGCTTTAGGTGCCGTAACTATTCCTGTTCCAGGTCCAAAGATGGTATGGCATTTTGGAGAATTAGGTATGCAAAATTCCATTTTCACATGCAACAACGGTACCGTTAACGAACCAGGAGGAACTGATGGCGATTGTAAGCTAGATACCAAGCCGCAACCACAATGGACCAGCAATTGGTTAAGTGACACAAACAGAAGTAAGATTTATAATGACTGGTCTCGAATGATTCAGTTGAAAAAAGATGAACCAGTTTTTGAGGGAGATTATAATATTAATTCCGGAAACACATTGACGCCTACAGTTTACGTGTTTGATAATACATTAGCATCCACTCAACTTAAAAACGTTGTAATACTTACAAACTTTGACGTAACATCACAAAACGTGACACCTAATTTTCCATATACTGGCCTTTGGTATGATTTAATGGATGTATCAGGAAATTCTACAATCAATGTCACTAATACGACGACACCGATATCTATAGCTGCAGGACAGTTTAAGATGTTTGGGAATAAAGCGTCGACATTGAGTATCGATGATGTAGATTTAGGAGAGCAATTCAAAATATATCCAAACCCAGCTACAACATCATTTAAAATAAACAGAAGTTTAGATGCTTTATCTATTTATGATATTACTGGCAAATTAATAACCCAATATAATGGGGGTTTTGAGGCACAACATGAGTTTGATGTCTCTAAAATAGCGCAAGGTATTTACATTGTAAACTTTGAATACCTTTCTTCTTCAATTTCTAAAAAATTAATTATTAACTAAAATTTTTAAATTATGAAAAAACTTTACATTTTAATGCTTCTAAATTGCATTTTCTTCGTTAATGTTGGTACATCTCAGGTTGTATTTAATGGCAATGGAAATTCAGGATTTGGAAGCCCTATTGGAAATTCAATGATGAGCTTTTCTGATAATGGAACTACGATTACTGTAAATTTCACCAAAGGCACTGGTGATTTAAACGACACAATGGTAATGTATATAGACAACGGTTCTGCAGGAAGAACTGCAATTAATGGCGATGTAAACGATACCGCAGACGGCCACAGACGTGCCATTTCAAATACCGGTTCTGGTGACCTCACGTTCCCTGCTGGTTTTGAAGTTACACATGCCATTGCTATTAATACTTCATTTGGTGGATTATGGTCCATACCAAGTTCGGGTATGATTGGTAATGATGGATTGGTTTATATTGATGCTGTTGGTAAACCTGATTCAGCAACAACTGCATCTTTTTCATTTAGTTTTGATTGGTCAGAAATAGGTTTGACAAGCTCTGATAATTTTCCTTTTGTTGTAACTTATGGAAATCCAAACGACAATAATGGTACTAATATGTTTTCTTCTGATGAGGGTTATGGCTCTGTAGCTCCTGGAAATCCTGGAATAAGTGCATTTTCATTTTCAACGACCCTATTTTATCCAAGCGGAACTTTAGGAACAGATGATTTTGAAAACAAAATAACATTTAAAATTACACCTAACCCAGTGAATACATTATTTAAAATCAATAATCTTGTTAAGGATTTAAGAATTTATGATATCACAGGAAAATTGGTTAAAACCTTTAAAGGTGATTTTACAGAAAATGAAGCCTTTGACATTTCTGATTTAAAGCAAAGCCTCTATTTGGTGAAAATTGAAAATTCAAATGGACAAGTTTTTACCTCAAAATTGATCAAAAATTAAAATACCAACTAACTCTAACTAGTTTAATGGAAAAGCCTTTCTCTATTGGAAAGGCTTTTTTTATTCGACTTGCGTTAAAGAAATTATGGAACTAATCTTCTTAATTGAGTCATAGCAATGTCTGGATTGCCTGAAAAATCACTGCTATCTGTGGGGCAGCAGCTTTAATTTGGGAGAAGCATCGCTAAATTGTATTCATCCTTCGAATTGAAATAGTTTCAATGGTTTTCAATAGATATTTTCATACACCTTTAATCCTAAGTGTTTGTTTTTTGAAAGACTTTAGGAGCAAATGCAACCTATTCCAGTCTTAAGCTTATTATTCCAACACCATGTGCTACTTCCGATTGTTGTGCATGAATTTCTGGACCCATTGAAAACTGGACACACTCTACACGATTGATATCAAACTCTGATGTCATGGTATGTTCCAAATAGTATGGAAGAAAACTTGGGTAAGGTCTTGGTAACGTTACTGTTTTAACAGGCTTTAAGTCCTCAATATTCAACTTATAATCTTTCAATTCTGTTCCGATGTCGATGACTTTTCCATAAGCAGAACCATCATCTAAAACCAGTGCAATTTGTAGCTTACATGGCTTACCATTAAGGGCTCTTCCATAAAAAACAATATTTTTTTTAAGTTTTAAATCTCCTATTCGCTCATTAATCTCATCGACTACAAAATGCTTGAAAGAATAATCATAAATAGACTTTGCATTTAGATTTTCATTATCTACAACGAATAACTTCTCAATATTCATTTGATATTTAGCCTCATTTGGTTGTGTGGTAGGTATCAGATTAAACCCTTTTCTCCATTCTTTTACCAACTGATCCGAATCATCATATGCATTAAATAAGTAAATCGGATGTTCACTAGAAACGACAGGTGTTCTATAGGATTCTCTAGCATAGAAATCCCAATCATACAAATTTCCTTTCTGACCTGCTGGATATGTCATATAACTGTCATCTTCCAATTTAGCCATAATGTTATAGTTTAAAAATCCAAGCACAACATTTTCTGCTGGAATTACCGCTTCATATTGATAGTCTCTTAGGTATTTCATTGTCACATTAAAGTAAGTGCCAGAACTATTATAACCGTTGACAATCAATTCTTTCGGTTTATCCTGTGCGACAAATTGTGCTGAAATAGTAAGGTCATCCCCTTCTGAAATTTCTCCAACAGGTTCATGTTTCATCCAAGGTTGATTGACGGTCGATTCCGGCGCAAAAAAATCATTTAGTATATTGGATTTAAAAGCGTCCTTTACTGACCAATTTTTTGTCGTTCCTTTTCGTGAGATTATATACGTTCCAGGTCTTATTTGGAATGAATTAGTTTCAATTTTAGGAGAAAATGAATTGCCTTCGTTAATGGCTTTAATAGAAAAATTCGCTTCCAGATCTTTTAAGCTAAGGGTCATATCGTGTGTTTCCCATTTAATAACTGCAACTGTCTTCTTTAGACTGTTTCTTCCAAAAGGATTGTCCACCCAAATAGCATCAGGCATTACTTCCAATCGCCATAATCCATCATCAATCTTATCCAAAAAATAGGCTCCTGTTCCGTCATATTCAACTATTGAGGAATTACCAAATCCTGCAATTTCCTTTAGTTTTGTTTCATCTTTAGGAACGGTTTTGGTCGTATTGGTATAAAAGAATTTCTCTTCCGAATTATATTCAGCCAAATCAGTTTTGTAATCTATTTTGAAATTACCAAAGGTGTTGTTTTGAGGATAAGTTCCGAATTTTGAATACATCGGAATTTCATGAAACACTTCAGAACAAATTTTTAAACTTAAAGCCTTTTGGGGCGTGTAGTTCAAATTCATGAAATGCGTGTTGTATTCTGTATTGAAAGCTGCTAAATAGGTCGGATCATAAGCAAAATGGGTTGCAATCTGAATGCCAGCAGTACGGAAACTTCTCGCCATAGCTGGATACATATAAGATTTGCCAACATCGGCAGCATCAAATTCATACACCAATTTAGCACCCTGGTGTTTTTTGATAATGTCCTCAAAAGGCATATAGTAATCATTCACATTTGGCAGTAAATTTCCGGATAATTCCTGTTGATAGCCCAGTCCTGTCGGATACCATTGAAAGGTGCCTCCTTGTGCGCCTCCTTTAAAATAAGCATCCATAAAATGCACGGCATGGCTCATGTTGTAAAAAATAGGTTTTTTAGTACCCGTTTTTTTCATGGCATTGACCATTCCTTTTACAAATTTGGTGACGTCTTCTGCCTGTCCTATATGATGTGGTTCATTGCTAACTTCAAACGCGATGATGCTTGGTTCATTTTTATAGGCAATTCCAGTGTATGGGTTTTTATGATTCAGAAACTGAAACAGATAATTTTGCTGTGCCTTTATGGCCTCTGGGTCGGTCAATGCTTTTTCTTTTCCATATTTATGTGAGAATCCAGGTGTGGCAGTATCGGGTTCTGGCCAACCATCTCCCCAAAATGCAATTGGCGTTATGACATAGTTGATATTGTGCTCTTTGAGTTTATTCAACAAATAATCAAAAGTTTCCAGATATTCATTCTCCAAAAGATTTCCTTCAATATCGCTTATTTGAGTGTCCCAGACATGCACTCTAAACAAGTCGAAACCCAATCGCGTAAAATGATATACGTCATTATCAATGGCTTTTTTTGGATCAATTCCCAACTTTTGTGCACTTCTGTAGGCATGAGCGAATGGCACGGTATAATTCACACCAAATCCTTTTACTTCTTCTTTGGTGCTTTCCCAACGCATCACTCCGTCATTGTCTATAATAACGTTTCCTTTTGGTTTGCTATTTTGGGAAAAAAGTTGACCACAGACGCAAAAGATTATTACTAATAAGGATATTTTTGATGTCATAAAGTTATGTTTTATAATAAGTATCCGCTGAATTTTTTAGGTTTTAGCAGCAGATTTAGCAGTTATTTTGTGTTGCGGCTTGGCGAATATTTCATAAGCAACTATTTCGCAACCAAGGTCAATAAAAGTCTATATGACAAATATAAAATATAACTAGTAGGTACTGGTATG
>JBBSLN010000095.1:0-7231 GCA_038255205.1 Flavobacteriales bacterium | reverse complement strand
ATAGAAGAACTTTTAAAAAATCAAAAAACAAATTCCAAATCCAAAAACGATTAGTGCAAATTCGTGTAATTCGTGTCAAAATAATCTGCATTAAAAGATAATATCCATCAATAATTCCCAAATATAATTTGCGTTAATTTGTGATAAATCGTGAAATTCGTGTCAAAAAAGAAAAAGAAATATTACACCGTCTGGAAAGGCCACAGTACAGGAGTCTTTGAAAAATGGGATGACTGTAAAGCTCAAATCAAAAATTTTGAAGGCGCTCAATACAAATCCTTTGAAACCTTTGACGCGGCAAAAAAAGCCCTGAAAGGCAACTACAAAGATTATATCGGTAAGTCGAAGAAATTTACAAGCGGTTTGTCTGAGGCCCAACTCAAAAAAATAGGTCTACCCAACTACAACTCCATTTCGGTCGATGCCGCCTCGAGCGGGAATCCAGGGATAATGGAGTATCGCGGTGTGGATACCAAAACAAAAAAGCAATTGTTCATTCAAGGACCTTTTCCGGAAGGCACCAACAATATTGGTGAGTTTTTAGCGATTGTGCACGGTTTGGCATTGCTCAAAAAAAATGAAAGTGAGAGATTCATCTACACCGATTCTCGAACTGCGATGAGTTGGGTAAGAAAAAAAACTTGTAATACTAAATTAGAGCGTAGTGCTAAAAATGAAAAACTATTTGAATTGGTCGAAAGAGCAGTAGCTTGGTTGAAAACGAATACTTTTAAAACGACGATTGTGAAATGGGAAACGAAGGCTTGGGGCGAGATTCCCGCGGATTTTGGGAGGAAATAATTATTTTTTATAGTGATATCTACACGCTGCTATGAAAATTTGATCCTCTTCGTGCTTATAGACTAAACGATGTTCGCTATCTATACGTCTCGACCAATAGTTTTTCAAATCACCTTTTAATGCTTCTGGTTTTCCAATGCCTTCAAATGGCGTTCGCATACAACTTTTTATAAGCTCATTGATGCGTTTCAGCTTGGTCTTATCAGTTTTCTGCCAATACAAATAATCATCCCAAGAGATTGTTGACCAAATTAAGCGCATTATTTAAGTAAATCATTTTCAGCACCGAGACCAGATTCAAGCTCATTAATAGACTGCAATAAAACATCTCTATTGTTGCCTGTTAATAAATATGTTGTTTCTTTTAAGGAATTGTATTCGTCAAGTGAAATCAGCACCAAATCCTTTTGTCCTTTTCTTTTGATAATGAGTTCGCTCATATCATCCACAACTTTGTCCAGCCAATGTTTTAAATTTGAGCGTAAATCTGTATAATTTATAATATTCATAACACAAATATATTCAAAAAGCACTTAAAAACGTACGTTTATTTTAAAAATATCCAAGTAGTCCTTTTTTCCTATGTTTAGAGAGTAACTGATAAAAGAAATAAAGTAATGGCATCAGGAGAAATTTCAGTAGATTTCAGAACAGAATAACTACATTTAATTATTGTAATTTTTCCATAATAAAATGACCTACCTCAAATCCATAAACATCAATACGGACAAAACGCATCCGTTTCCTTATGACATTCCTGCCATTAAAAATGCCAAACATATAGAATTCACCTCGCCAATTACTTTTTTGGTCGGAGAAAATGGCACAGGAAAATCAACACTTCTGGAAACCATTGCATGTAGATTACAATTGCCTCACATGGATGGGTCAGGATACAGGAAAAATAGTTTTGATGCCGCTAAAACCTTGTTGCCTTATTTGGAATTGGAATGGAACATGGAACGGTCCATCGGTTTTTTCTTTAGGGCAGAAGACTTTGGCGATTATCTAAATAGTGTGAATCGTTCAGGAATTGCCATTGAGCATCAAATGGGAGTATCTGGGGAAGTACCGCAGCACATCATCGACCAAATGAGGGATAGCGCCAACCAGCAATTGCATCACGTAAGGAAGGATTTCGGACAGGATTTGAATGCCTTTTCACATGGCGAGGCCTATTTGCATATCATGGAGCAAAAAATAAGGTCGAGGGGAATTTACCTTTTAGATGAACCAGAGGCCGCACTCTCGCCTGCAAAACAATTGTCATTTATATATTTTCTTAACAATCATCTTCAGCATTATAATTCCCAATTCATCATAGCCACACATTCTCCCATGTTGATGGCTTACCCAGATGCAAAAATTTATGAAATTACGAGTGAGTCAATGAAGCCAACTGCTCTCGAAAGCACAGACCATTACTCGATTACCAAATCCTTTTTGAATAATCCTGATGCTTTTTTAAGACACTTTGATTCTGGTCATCATAGTTAATATTACTACAAAACATTCGTGTGTTCGTGTCTAAAAGCCCTATATTTGCACCAAATTTTGAAACCTCAACATGAGTAAATTAGTAATCGTAGGAACTGTAGCTTTTGATGCTATTGAAACGCCTTTCGGAAAAACAGATAAAATATTAGGTGGTGCTGCAACTTTCATAGGGTTGGCAGCTTCACAATTTAATGTAGATGCCGCTATTGTATCAATTGTAGGAGGTGATTTTCCTCAAGAATATTTAGATTTATTAGCGAATAAAAACATCGATATTTCAGGTATTGAAATCGTAACCGAAGGCAAAACATTCTTCTGGAGTGGAAAATACCATAACGATATGAATACCCGTGATACGCTTGCGACAGAGCTTAACGTTCTCGCGGATTTCAACCCATTAGTTCCGGAAGATTATAAAGACGCCGACGTTGTGATGCTCGGCAATTTGCACCCTATCGTTCAAATGGGCGTTTTGGAGCAAATGAACAAAAAACCGAAAATGGTTATTTTAGACACTATGAACTTTTGGATGGATTGCGCTCTGGAAGAGTTGAAAGCCGTTATCAAAAAAGTAGATGTCATTACCATCAACGATGAGGAAGCAAGACAATTAACGGGTGAATATTCTTTGGTCGTTGCCGCTCGTAAGATTCATGAAATGGGGCCAAAATATGTGGTCATCAAAAAAGGCGAACATGGCGCATTGTTATTTCATAAAGACAATGTATTTTATGCACCTGCTTTACCGTTAGAAGAAGTGTTCGACCCAACAGGCGCTGGAGATACCTTTGCAGGTGGGTTTGCAGGCTATCTGGCAAAAACGGAAGACTATTCGTTTGAAAATATGAAAAATGCCGTGATTTATGGATCAACGTTGGCTTCATTCTGTGTAGAGAAATTTGGAACCGAGCGTATGAAAAAATTAGAGCATAAAGAAGTACATCAACGTTTGCAACAATTTAAACAACTGACACAATTCGAGATTGAATTAATATAAATTAACGCGCTCCATTACGAGCGCGTTTTTTAATTACCATGGTCTGTTATTTTATTGAATTTTTGCGACTATGGTGCATTACAAAAATTAAAATCTAAAAATAGAGCAAAGCGAATGAGCGATATGTTAAAACATGAGTGTGGTATTGCACTCATCCGGCTTTTGAAACCACTGGAATTCTATAAAGAAAAATATGGAAGTGCATTTTATGGCGTAAATAAAATGTATCTCATGATGGAAAAGCAGCACAACCGTGGACAGGATGGTGCAGGTTTTGCCAGCATTAAGTTAGACACTGCTCCAGGGGAACGATATATAAGTCGTGTACGTTCCGTTGCCCAACAGCCTATTCAGGATATCTTTGCCCAGATCAACGAGCGCATCAATAAGGACATTATGGATCATCCAGCTTACGCTGATGATGTGGCATTGCAAAAAAAACATATTCCTTATATCGGTGAATTGCTATTGGGCCATGTACGTTACGGGACTTTTGGGAAAAACAGCGTGGAAAGTGTCCATCCGTTTTTAAGACAGAACAATTGGATGCACAGAAACTTGATTGTTGCTGGTAATTTTAATATGACTAATGTTAACGAACTTTTTGAAGGTTTGGTCACTCTGGGTCAGCATCCAAAGGAAATGGCAGATACTGTTACCATTATGGAGAAGATTGGACATTTCCTTGATGATGCGGTAGCCAAACTCTACAAAAGATTAAAGAAGGAAGGCTATTCTAAAATTGAATGTACGCCTCTCATTGCCGACCGATTGAATGTCGCAAAAATTTTGAAAAAAGCATCCAAAAATTGGGATGGTGGTTATATCATGGCAGGACTTTTGGGTCATGGTGATTCATTTGTGCTTCGCGACCCTTCAGGCATCCGACCAGCATATTACTATAAGGATGATGAGGTTGTTGTGGTCGCTTCAGAACGTCCTGTCATTCAAACGGTTTTCAATGTCAATTTTGAAGATGTGAAAGAATTAGATCCTGGTCACGCAATTATCACCAAAAAGTCAGGAAGCACTTCCATCAAAAAAATTATTGAGCCTTTAGAGCGAAAGGCTTGTTCTTTTGAACGTATTTATTTTTCAAGGGGAAGTGATGCCGAAATCTATCAGGAACGCAAAAAACTAGGAAAACTTCTAATGCCTAAAGTACTGGAAGCAATTGATTACGATACAAAAAACACCGTTTTCTCATACATTCCCAATACAGCAGAAACCTCGTACTACGGAATGATTGAAACCGTTGAAGACTATCTCAACAAAAAGAAAACCGAAGCCATACTTGAGGGTAACGGTAAACTATCAGCCGAAAAAGTCACCCAAATTCTTTCCGAACGGCCTCGTATTGAAAAAATAGCTATTAAAGATGTCAAACTCCGAACCTTTATTACAGAAGATAGCAGCAGAGATGACCTGGTTGCGCACGTTTATGACATTACCTATGGTGTTATAAAACCTACAGACAATCTCGTAATCATAGATGACAGCATTGTTAGGGGCACAACCTTAAAGAAAAGTATCATCAAAATGATGGACAGACTTCATCCTAAAAAAATCATTGTAGTGTCTTCAGCTCCGCAAATACGATATCCAGATTGCTACGGTATTGATATGGCAAGACTAGAAGGATTGATTGCATTTAGAGCGATGCTACAACTTTTAAAAGAACACAACAAATACCACCTTGTCGAAGAGGTCTACCATAAATGCAAAGATCAAGTCGCTTTAGAAGATAAGAACGTCCATAATTTCGTGAAAGACCTTTATGATGAATTCACAACTGAACAAATTTCCGATAAAATTGCCGAGCTTATTTCCGATTCGACTGTTAAAGCAGAAGTAAAGACTATATTCCAAACCGTTGAAAACTTGCACATAGCCTGCCCAAAAAATTTAGGTGATTGGTATTTTACAGGAGACTATCCAACTGCCGGAGGCAATCGCGTTGTAAATAGAGCATTCATTAATTTTTATGAAGGAAATGACCAAAGAGCTTATTAGTCAATATGTTATAAATTAAATATTTGAATTAATTAGTTTATCTGGAAAAATTACACTTTATCGGATAAAAATGCATTTCGTCTAATATATGCAAATGCTTAAATAAATTCAACATACTTTAGTGTCACCATAACATAAGTAGGTTAAGTTCATGGTAGATTTGGGGCAAAAAAAGGTGAACTTCTGTTCACCTTTTTTATTTTCGTAATCCAATGATTATCCATCCTCCACCGGTAATTTTCAAAAAAAACTTTCTGATCAAGCTGTTTTCGTCGATCATATATAGCTTTTCCTTCTTTTAGACTAATTTATAAGTCGTTTGTCTAATAAATTTAATTAATAGATTTAAGTCAACATATATTTGTCTCAACCATAACATAAGTAGGTTAAGTTTATGGTAGATTTGGGGCAAAAAAGGTGGACACTCGTTCACCTTTTTTCATTTCCTATTCCCACGAAAGCGGGAATCTCATGAATTAAATCATTTTACTTAATTCCATCTGAAAACATCCATTTAGTAAAGACCAAAAAAAAGCGAACCTTTTCAGATTCGCCTTTTTTGCTTCTTTACTACATAATAACTAAAAGGTTTAAAAACCTTGCAGGAGTGTAATTGTTATTTATTTAGCTTCCGCATAACGTCTTTCAACTTCATTCCAATTGATAACGTTGAAAAAAGCATTGATATAATCAGGTCTTCTATTCTGATAATGTAAGTAGTAAGCATGTTCCCATACATCTAGTCCCAAAATTGGCGTGCCTCCACAACCCGTACCTGGCATCAAAGGATTGTCTTGGTTTGGCGTCGAGCAGACTTCCACTTTTCCGCCTTTATGAACACATAACCAAGCCCAGCCAGAACCAAATCTTGTTGCTGCTGCTTTGCTAAATTCATCCTTAAAAGCATCAAACGTTTTATATTTTGCTTCAACCGCATCTTTCAGTTCGCCCGTAAAACGTCCCCTGTTTTCTGGGTTCATAACTTCCCAAAATAACGAGTGATTGTAAAAACCGCCTCCATTATTTCTAACAGCTTTGTCTTCCATATCAAGATTGATGAGGATGTTATCAATAGTTTTTCCTTCCATATCCGTTCCTTTAATGGCATCATTCAACTTATCAGTATATCCTTGATGGTGTTTAGTATGATGTATTTCCATTGTACGAGCGTCAATATTCGGTTCTAAAGCGTCGTATGCGTATTTCAATTTCGGTAATTCGAAAGTCATAATTGTATATTTTTTAGTGTGTTAATAATTTATTTCTCTCAAATTTAAGCATTAAACAGCGCATTAAAAAATATAAACACCCCCACAGCAAAAGTCTTATAAAAAGTTTAACATTTGAAAAGTGGTTTCTTTTTCGTTGAAAATATTTCTCTATAATGGTCAAGAGCTTTATCTTGTATCGAAATAAACACAGATGTCAAAAGAGTGTGCCTTTACGATCTATAATGCTTCAGCCGGGAGTGGAAAAACCTACACGCTAGTAAAGGAATACCTGAAAATTCTTTTAAAATCGAAATCGCCATTGGCATTCAAAAACATTTTGGCCTTGACTTTTACCAATAAGGCTGTCGCCGAGATGAAGGAGCGGATTGTGAAAACGCTTCAGGAATTTTCAGAGGAACGGATTTTAACGGAATCTAATTCTATGTTCGCAACATTGTCAGAAGAGTTGAACATAGAACCGAAACTATTGCACCATAAGTCAAAAACTATTTTAGAAACAATGGTTCATAATTATGCATCCTTTGATATTTCGACGATCGATAAATTCAATCACAAACTCATTCGAACCTTTGCTTACGATTTAAAATTACCGTTGAACTTTGAAGTGGAACTTGACACCATAAACCTATTGAGCAAAGCCGTTGACAAACTCATCGATAAAGCTGGAACCGACAAAGAGCTCACTAAAATT
>JBBSLN010000094.1:0-7328 GCA_038255205.1 Flavobacteriales bacterium | reverse complement strand
TAATTCGCTCCTCCTGGTCCAAAATGAGATCCGAATTTTTCAAAATCAGTTTCAGGGTCAGGTCTTTGTTCAACGCCATAAGTACCGTTATATTCACCACAGTTACTAGCAACAATAGAGCTGTTTTCAGAATCTATCACGTAAAATACCATATCTTCAGAATTTGAAGCATTTCCAGCACAGCCTTCTTTTTTATGTTCACCATCTTCAGCAGACCATTCTTCCCATGTTTTCATATCAATTAACTTGACATCAACTGTTACAATACACCCCAATGTATTAATAGTAGTTCCAGTTATCTTTGCGGTACCATTATCATATTTGGTAAAAACAAGGTTGTGTTCATCAGTGCTGGAAAAATAAGTTTCTGGATTAAAAAAATCACCTTGTGTCTTGGACCACCAGAAATTGGATGTAGGTTGCTGATCCCCAAATGGGCATCTATCAGCATCAATTACCATACAATCACTTGATTTAATATCATTCTCAACTACTTTAACTTTGCTTTTTTTAGCAGCGTTTTCAGCATTAATGTCAGCGTCGAACTGTTCAGTTTGACACGATAAAAATAATAGACAGACGCCTATTCCGGTTGCAATAAATTTTTTCATAATTTTAATAGATTAAATATTGATTAATAGCATTAACTAATTTAGTTAATAAACTTATAATCAACACATAAGTTAGATGAAAGACAAAAATTAACGTTGAATGCCAAATCAATGATATTTATTTAATTTTGCGCTATTACATCTGAATCTTTAGTCTTTGTTTGAATTTTCGACAAAGAAATTCATGTTTTAAAACTACGTATTATTGCTAATAGATGAGAATAGGGCATTTTCTTTGCCTTTAGATAAAAACCTGAATAATTGCTTTGGAAAATATCTATATTGGTGAGAAAAGGCAGTGCGCTCTTTGACCGTATCACGCTTATGGATGCCGGATAATATCGAAATCATGCCAACTTGCGTAAGGAAATCAACCAACTATTTTCTGAACGTATTAGCGCCATAGCAAAATTGGATAAAATCCAGTTTACGGATGGTCTGCCTAAAACGCGCTTTGGCAAGATCATGCGACGTATCTTATGGAAGATTGCCGAAAAAGACACCTCCGATTTAGGCGACACGTCCACGTTGCTAAACCCAGAATGTGTACAGTAAATTATGGATAATGCGATTTAAATATAACAGCCAGTTGTAATTTATAAGACACGGTGTAAGTCGCTCTAGTATATGAATTGTCAATACTGCATTAGCGTTGTAAAAGTGGTATTTAATCGATCAATATTTAAGTTGTCTTCAAAAGACACTTTTACTTCTGATAACTTCGTTTCCAATTCTTTTATTTTTTCATTAATTCTAGTGGCATCTCCTATGTTCTTGCTTTTTTCTAAAACGTTTTTTAGGGATAATTGGTATGAAGCGTAAATCGAAATATATTCCTTGCTCAGTGATTCTATTTCGTCACGGATAAATTTTGCTTGATTTAAGGCGTATGTAGGATATGCTAAATTATTATTAGTTAGACTATTATTGTAATTTGATGACGTATTATTACCAATGATGAAATCTACTCGCTGTTCAATAAGCTCCTTGTTGTAATATTTATTAATGATTTTTGTTAATGACAAATTTTTATCGTCTTCGGCTATCATACTGGGACTTAACGTATGGACTCTTTCATAGGTGTATTGAGTGAGAAGTAACACCATTCCTTCTTTTCTTATATCTAAATTACCCAGATTCTGTTCAAAATCAGATTGCGCTTTGGCAAGACCTTCATAATGGTCTGAATAAACCTTCAAGGATTTCTTGACTTCTACAACATCTTGGATTGAAATATCATCTCCTTGAAGCGCGTTGCCCATAACCAAATCAATGACAGATTTTATGGAACTGACCACCGGAATGGCACTATACAGCGATACACTAATTGGGGATTTAATAATGTTATCTACAAAATTCAAAAATTTGGACTTTTTTACCCCATTGATTTTGGAATTTCCTTTTATGATTTTCGATTCAATTATTTTTTCAACTTCTGACGATAAGGAAAATCCTAATTCAGAATTTTCAGGATTATTTAATCTTGAAATTTGGGACAGATAATCACTGGTCGCATCTAGCTGTTTGATGGCATTTAAGCTGGCATTCGCAGAAAACACGAAATCTGTAGTATTGATAATTTTTTTCCGTTTTTGGTCGATTTGGTCTTTTAAGGAAAAGAGCTCCGCATCGGTGAGCTTTTTTATTTGTTTATTATTTGATTCTAAAATATCCGTGAAACCTTGATACTCTGTCTTTAATTTTTTAATTTCCAAAGAAATGGTATCGAGTTTATCTTTCGTTTTAAGAAGTTCAAAATAATTCTTGTAGAGAACTGTGATAGAATCATTGAGGGTTTGACTATGCATGCCAACACTCCAGAATGTTGTAATTAAAAAGAATACTAGCTTTTTCATTTTTTTGATTGTTTAATAATTTTAAAATTGAACGTTTAAAAGCCAAAACACATCTGTTACATCCTTTTTCTAGTGGAAACAAAAAAATGCTATACTTTTTTATAAACTGGATTTAAATGGCTCCCAATAGATTTTATATAAGTTTCAAACAAGTCCTGATACATGATATAAATTGACCTGGTCTATATTCTGACAAATCTATAAGATATTAATATAAATTAATGCTACTTCTGTATTAAATTTGAATTCATTCCTCTGACTATTAAAGTTTATTTTTTTATGAAAAACTTTCTCGGCAGCAGATACCTACTCCGTATGAAAACTAAAAGTGCTATCGTTGAATTGAAAAAAGCTAGGCAACCCACACAATATTCAATTTATAAGCTTTATACCAGTATTCGCAAACTATAAGGTAAATCAATTATAAACAGTCTCGAAAGACATTCAGTCTATGGCAAATCAAATACTGTCTTTAATTGAAACGTTTATTTGTTTCAGTTATTGGTCTTGACAAAATGAGGTTACAACGACGAAGTAGATTCTGACAAAGTAGTTTCTTGTAATTATTAATGTTATTTTTATCATTGACTCAAGCAACAAAACAAAAAACCAAACCCCAAAAACAATCGTAAACATTCCAAGCAAAATAACTTCACTTATAAAATATATGAAAAACCTTATAATACTATCCCTACTGACACTTGCCTTTTCAAGCTGCGCCTCTAAAAAAATCAATGATATTACCTATAAACCTTTGGAAACGCCTGCAAGGGAAGAAGCTAATTTGCTCAATGTCTTCACTCCAAGAAATTCAACCACCAAGAAACTGCCAGTCGTCATCTTCGTTCATGGTGGCTATTGGGAAGAAGGGAACAAGGATATTTATGGCTTTTTAGGACGTAATTTTGCAAAAAACAATGTCGTTACTGTCATTCCCAATTATCGATTAAGTCCGAATGCGAGTTATGATGGCATGGCGAGCGATGTTGCAAATGCGATTCAATGGACGCAAGCGAACATAGCCAACTTTGGAGGCGATGCCGAGCAGATGTATCTTATGGGTCATTCCGCAGGAGGACATTTAATTGCTTTGGTCACCACTAATCCCAACTATGGAATTAGGAAAGGCCTCATCAAGGGTGTGATTCTCAACGATGCCGCAGGCTTGGATATGAAATCCTATTTAGAGGACTATCCGCCAACTTCTAAACACAACTACGACGTCACTTGGACCACCAATCCCGAGAACTGGAAAGAGGCCTCACCAGTCTATTTTTTGGATGCAAACGCACCTCCATTCCTCATCTACGTAGGGGAGAAAACCTATCCATCCATAAAGTTACAAAACCTAACTTTTTTAGACACCCTGCACAACTATCAACCAAATGTGAAAATCCACTATTTAGATAAAAAACACGTGCCGATGATGAGCCATTACTTTTTTCCTTGGGTAGATAGGTATGATGAGATTAAGAAGTTTATTGCAGACCATAAATAATTAAAAATCTACCAAGTATAAAGAGTATGTCAATCTGAGAAGTCTAACTAACCCATTTGAAAGTTTTAAAAAACGACCAAAAATCCTTAACAAGACCCCACTAAAAGCCGTTTATTATTTAAGCGCATATCTAAAGTATATCAGCTAATAGTATAGTTTGTTGTTCATTAAATTTATAGCTTAAAACGATACTCACATGCCATACTACAATTTAGAAAAAAACCCTCCAACTGATAATGGCACTTATATTGTTCAAGTTTTGACGCTTCAAGGATATATACGTGAAGCAAAGGCAATTTGGGAAAAACAGAAAGGATTCAATTTAATTGCCTCTGCTTTAAAACCGGATGAATTCATAAAAGCATGGTGGCAATATTAATTTAACTTTTATCATAAGTTAAATCTACAATATGTAGCAACACACAGCTACAAATATAAGTAATTTTGTAATGTAAAGAAATGCATTATGAAATTCACATCCTACTACAGCAAAGTGGTCAAGGCACAAGGCGTCCCGCATTTAAGCCCCAAAGAACTCTTCCGCTTAATGAACATACTATTTATAGAAGCCAGCATGCACGCCCTCGATAAGCTCCCTTGCGAAGGCAATAGCCAATCAAACAAAAACGAAGCCCTCTTCAAACTCAAATACCAACTAGAAAACCTCACCCAAAAGCAACCACCAGAACAAATCCTTCAATCCATGGTAGAGCACTCCCAATAGCCATTTGTAAATCACAATATTTAATTTATCAAACACATTATAAACTCAAAACGCCAAGTTTTAAATCATCATAATAGCTTTGAGAAAACATAATAATCACGAGAGTATTAATCATAATCGTAGAAGAGTAGGATTGCTAATATTCGCGAGAGCGTCGTCATTACTAAAAGAAACGACCACACTATTTGCTAAAGTGTTGCTAATGATGGAAGAATTGTTGTCAACAATCCCAAAAGTGTAAATAATACCGACAAGAGAAAGAAAAGAAATCCAAATAATAAGAGCATTTGACAGCAAATCATTCACAACAAAGCGAATCATCAATCCATCTAACAAATCTAATCCGAACAGGCCTCCCAAATGGCATCATGACTGGGCAAAGGCGCCACCACATGAATCGTCTCATTAGATACAGGATGTACAAACGACAATTCCCGAGCATGCAAATGAATACTAGCATCCGAATTACTACGGTCAAAACCATATTTTAAATCACCCTTTATCGGGCAACCGATAGTCGCCAATTGCACTCTTATTTGGTGGTGTCTACCAGTTTCCAAAGCAACTTCCACTAAAAAGTAATTGTCCAACTGCTTTAAGACTTTATAATGAAGTATTGCTTTTTTTCCCTCCGAAATCTCTTTAGGGTAAGCAGAGGATTTATTATTCTTTGGATTTTTCTTGAGCCAATGCACCAAGGTGTCAGCCGTTTTGGGTGGCATGTTTTTAACGATGGCCCAATAGATTTTTTGAGCATCCTTTTCAGCGAAGAGTTTATTGAGTCGCGGCAGGGCTTTACTTGTTTTAGCAAACAGCACCACACCAGTCGTCGGTCTGTCCAATCGATGCACCACGCCCAAATACACATTCCCAGTCTTTTTGTCGCGTTCTTTTATGAAGGATTTTACGACTTCACTTAAAGGCTTGTCACCTGTTTTATCACCTTGCACGATATCACCTGCACGTTTGTTGATGATGATGAGGTGATTGTCTTCGTAAATTATTTGAAGATTGTCTTTGGTGGAATGTATTTTTGACACGAATTTTGACACGAATTACACGAATTACACGAATTTTCACTAATTTATAAGGAACATTGATGACGCTGATTAATTTGATTTACACAGATTTTTTTTGGCATGTAATGGAAAGCGTATTAACCAGTACAAACTGCCAAATTAAAATTGTATAGTTTCCCCTTTGGGGAAATGTCCGCAGGACAAAGTGGCCTAATACTGTTCTTCCTCATTTGGAAAGTCAACCGATTTTACGTCTTTAACGTATTGTCCAATTGAGGTGGTCATATCTTCATATAGATTCATATAGCGACGCAAGAATCGTGGTTGGAATTCATAGGTCATGCCTAACATGTCATGCAGTACAAGTACCTGTCCGTCAACTCCATTTCCAGCGCCAATACCAATGACTGGAATGCTAATACTCTCTGCCACTTCTTTGGCTAGCTTCGCTGGGATTTTTTCAACTACGATGGCAAAACATCCCATTTTTTCAAGCAAGATGGCATCTTCCTTTAATTTATCCGCTTCCTCGTCTTCCTTGGCACGTACCGTATAAGTACCAAATTTATAAATGGATTGAGGTGTCAATCCCAAATGTCCCATGACTGGAATACCTGCATTCAAAATACGTTTGATGGATTCTTTGACTTCCTTCCCACCTTCGAGCTTAACGGCGTGTCCACCACTTTCTTTCATAATACGTATGGCAGAACGCAACGCTTCCTTTGGGTCACTTTGGTAACTTCCGAAAGGTAAATCGACCACAACCAATGAACGCGTGATCGCTCTTACTACACCAGCAGCATGATAAATCATTTGGTCCAGCGTAATCGGTAAAGTGGTTTCGTGACCAGCCATCACATTACTTGCAGAATCACCCACTAAAATCACATCGACCCCCGCGCCATCGACGATTTTTGCCATCGTATAATCATAGGCGGTCAACATGGATATTTTTTCACCTTTGGCTTTCATATCCACCAATGTTTTAACAGTGATTCGTTTGTAATCTTTTTTAGCTACTGACATAGTTTTTTGTTTGATGTTGTAAAAATAAGAATTATGTGTTAAGAAATAAGTATGAAGTTGAAAAGAAGATTGGAAGTGACTTAGGACGTAGGACTGCTTTGAAATTAAAATGACTCATGACGGAAGGGACTTATGACGTGGGACGGGTCATTAGTTGGAATTGTAGTTGAAGTTAAAAATGAAATGGCATATTACGCGGATTAAAAAAGTTGGATTGGAAAGGAAGGCCTAATATTAAAAAATAGAAACGTCAAGCCAAGTCGAATACGATTTTTTTTTTGAACTATTGATGTTCAGATTATTTTACTTTCTACATTGTTTCGCTACTTTAGATTATTCTTTTTTGATTCTTTTCGCTCTTTTCGCTCTTTTAAATTTAAAACTGAAAATAAATAAACGGTTGGAAGTCGGTGGAGAAGGCTTGGTAGCATAAAATTCCTGTACCTGCTGCCACTATAATCTTGATTGCTATGGGACTGTCGGCATACCATCCTTCAATACGGTCCTTCATGAGTTGTGGTAACCAATGTGTCACATAACCAATCAACATGACCCAAAAGACCATTTGATAGTGAACCAAAATATCCCAAG
>JBBSLN010000093.1:0-7386 GCA_038255205.1 Flavobacteriales bacterium | reverse complement strand
GTGAAACACAACCTAAAGTTGCCTGTGGTACAAACTGTACAGACGAAGAACACCAAATGAATCGAAGATCTGAATTTATAATCGTAAAAGCTGCCGCAACAGAACAGAAATAAACGATCGTAGCGGACTAAAAGTTAAAAAATCCTATCAGTTATTGATAGGATTTTTTTTGTTTATAATTGTTGATGCAAATTATAAATTTAGATATACAGTGATGTTGAAATCCTTTGTTTATTAATAACTTTCACTAACTGTTTACCTACGATGCTAATAAATTCTCTTTATTCAGGCCGATTGAAAATTAAAATCCAGAAATTCAATACTGCACGATTTTAGTCGATTGGTCCTTGTAGCGAAACGTTCCTGGTTCTTTTCTATTTCAATGCTGTGTTATAGTCTTTGCATCAAGAAAATTGCAAGTATAAAACAAGCAATTGGGATCATCCAAAGCACCCAAATATTCGTGGATTCACTGCTTGTTCTTTTATTCACCTTTGTATTAAGAACCTTCCGTTTCTTTCCTGTGTAGTAGATCCAATTTCTAAAGATTAAGCCAATCACAATTATGGAGTATAGTATCCAGGCTTTTGAAATTGAAAGGACATTGACATTCATCCCATTAAAGAACAACATAAAGAAGGTTCCCAACAATAGTAAAACGGAAGCTTGAAGCATTAGAATATAAAATAAAGCTATATCGTTTGCTTTTGTTTTGTATTTCAATTTATAGTATTGAAACACGTTGAAAAATAAAGAATCGAATTGTTCCATATATATGAAAATAAAAAAGCCACAGGATATGATGTAACTTTAAAGATACGGTTAATTAGTTATTGAGCATCAATGGAAATATCATCAAGCTCATAAGTTCCATCGAAAGCTGGTTGACCACTTCCTTGATATTTAAATGCTATATAGCCCGTGCCGGTAGCACAAGATAAGTTTACGTTACCAGATGGAAACCAAGGTCCAAACGGATCAGTATCTTGAACAACGTAAGCATCTGATACAATACTCCAAGTGGCAGAAGTAATTCCAGTCATTGTACCGTCCCAATCATTAGAAAACAAAACTTGCATCGTACTGCCATCAGCAAAACTATTGGATGTTTTAAATCTTATTGTTTCACCTGTATTAGTCTCTAAATTTATTGCAGGGGTGATCAACCATGCTATGCTACTTACATCGTTTGAACCAAATGATCCAATTCTAGCAGATCTGCCTAAAGAAGCATTGCTCCCTGTAGCTGTGTATGCCTCCCATCTTTTGGTGCCAGCCTCTATAAAATTAGTCCAGCCATTTCCTGAAATTGGACTGTTTAGAGTTTGAGTCTCAAAACTATCCATAAATAAATTATTGGCTCCTATAGTTGTTGATAAACCACATGAAATTTCCAGCGGGTCGCATCGAGAACCATTATTGAAATTTAAAGCCTCTGGAGAATTAATGTAAATAGTATAGAAAACATCACGGAAATTACGAGTTAATACCCCATCAACACTCCCCCTATTCGCAGGTAATCGCAATGCTTTGAAATCTGCAAATGTACTAGTGCTTAAAATCACAGAAGAATTTCCTCCACATTCTTCCAACAGACGTTCACCATCGAACTGGTCATCATCTTCGGCAGCAAAAGTTTTAGGATTGTTTCCCAGAACATCAAATCTATTGAACTGCACATCATTGAGTCTTATATAGATACTTTCAAGTTCATTTGAGAAATCAATTATACTCACCTCTAAAGGAACAATAGTTGCAACTTCTGGCGTGCGTATCAAATGCTCGGACATTCTTGCTGAAGAAATTCTAGCTAAATTATTACCTTCTCTTCTGCCTAATTGTATGACGCCGTTCCTGACGCTAACAGATAAACCATCAAGTTTTACGTACACTTTTCTGCCAAAATCGTATATGGTGAAAAGAGGGCTCACATCAACCTGCACCACGATCCCTGCCGTTGGATTCTCAGGTCTATCTTGCAAAACTAATTTTTTAAAAAAGTTACCACCCTCATCGCTGGAAATAACATAACCCAACATATAATTATTAGTTCCCTCAAAAGTAATGATGCCGTCTCCTGACTGGTTAAAAGACCCCAAAACGGCATCGATATCAATGATATTGCCTGGAATGGATGGATCCACCACGACAGTATCAGGTGCTTCAAAATCATCATCTTGAATGCACCCAATAAGGGCGAACATACATACAAAAAGCGCTACTAATTTGTTCAATTTAATTGTTCTCATATCTCGAAATTTATTTTTTTTTATTTAAAATCTAACATAGATATTAAGGTAATAAGTGGTCCCGTTACCATAAAAATATCTGGAACCAAAGACAGGACCCGTTTCTCTAGTTTGGTCTTCTTGTAATCGCCCGTATTTTGGAAGACGTGATTGTTCAAAACCTCCAGTTTTGTATTGCTGATCCAGTACATTATTTATCGTAGCAAAAAAACCAATAAAGTAATCTTTTATTTTCCAGGATTTACCACCTGTCACATTGACCAGCATATAATCATCAAACTTTTCTTGCTTCAACAGTTGACGTGCTACAGAATCATCATAACCGACAACGGGCTGCCCATCAAAATCTGTTGCAAAGTTTGCAGATCTTGCTAAATTACTTACATCTATATAGGCATTTGAGAAATAGTTTGTCGTGAGTCCAAAATTCCAAAAATCAGGATCACGATATTCAAAGCCCAATTGATAAGCGCGTTCTGGTCCACCCGCCACGTGATAGTCCTTTAATTTTGCGGTACCATCACCGAAAGTCAAAGCACCTGCGAAATCATCACTGGTTAAATATAGATTTGGATCGTTGTTGAATATAGATTGACCCACGGAAGCAACAGCTTTCAATTTTATAGTTGAGGTTACTTGTGCTTCTAAACCAAATTCCACACCTAAATTTCTGGTTTCGATATTCGTAAGCACTTCCTGAACAAATGCATCGCCCGTATTAAAACCAAGCCCAGCGATATCTTCTGTAAAATAAAAACCTATATCCGTACCATCTTTAAAATTAGAATAATAAGCTGTAAGCCGTGCTTTCACTATAGGAGACCTATAAATGTAGCTAGCGTCCGCAGATTGTACTTTCTCATTTTCCAGACCGATTACCACATCATTATTTTGTCTGGCATTATTAAACGAGTTTCTTATATTTGGAGCTTTCGTTTGATAACTGGCATTAAGATTTAATAAATGACGACCACTGATTTTGTAGGTTGCCCCTCCTTTAACACCATAATTTGCAAATTCCAATTTTTCACTTTTCCCAAAAGAACGTTCTCCAGGAAAATTGCCATTTTCAAATAACCCATTACGCTGATAAGATGTTTGGGATGCTGATGCTCCAACATAGAAATCAACTTTTCTATAATTAAACTGTCCTTGAGCGAACCCACTCACGACATTGGCATCGATTTCAAAATTATATTTATAGCGATCTCCCTCTTGAACAATACGGTTGGGATTTCTTCGATCACTTTGAGCAATATTCTCTAATAAGCCATCGACTGCATTAGGATCGGTTTCTTCAGCAAAAAAATCCACATCTAAAAATCCATTACCACCTAAAAGATCTTTTAAATTCGCAAAATTTTCGCTTTTTAAACGCTTATAATTTAAATTGCCATTTATTTTTATATGCTCTGAAATTTCACTATCAAATATAGTATTTACAGTAAAATCTTTATCATCGATTCTATCCTCTTGAATCGCATAAATGGAATTACCACCTTGTGCGGCTAAAGTCGCA
Source organism: Flavobacteriales bacterium (assembly GCA_038255205.1). Lineage (GTDB taxonomy): Bacteria > Bacteroidota > Bacteroidia > Flavobacteriales > Flavobacteriaceae > JBPOFM01. Next base: position 3,618 of record JBBSLN010000093.1, on the reverse strand, counting down.
TTGCCAATGTATAGAGCATTCCAATCTAATTGTCCGTCATTTTGAAATTGCTGTTGTGCAATGTAAGCTTGTTCGTAATCAAAAGCTGTAGGATTCGGGTCTCTCAAAAAGTAGCTAGGAAGTCTTTGATAATAAGTTGGGTCGGGGTTATTTGCACCTCCGATGTAGCTGTTATGACCATTAAAGGTTACTAACCTTGTCCCTCCATTGTCAATTCGTGTATCACCGAATTTGCCAAATTGATACGAAACATTTGTATTTAGCGTAGTTTTCTTGGACACATCCCAAAAATGACTCAGCATAAAAATAGGCTCATTAATACGTCTTATTCTTGAGTTTCTTATTTCTCCATTTAATTCACCCCAAAATGGGTTATAATCTCTTCCTCTTAAGTTATGCACCTCTTCAGTAATTGCAGTAGATCGTCCTCGTCTGTTTTGGGCATATATAGAACTAAAGTTTAGACTGTGATTTTCGTTCATTTTTTTTTCTACAGCTATGAACAATGAGTTCGCATCGTATAAGGTGCCGTCCACATAACCTTCATTTCCAAATCTTCTTGAACCCAAAACGGTGAATGACCATCCACCATTCATGAGGCCTGAACTGTAACTGCCCATAACTCTACCTTCATAAGATCGGTTTGCCGATGCATAAGATACGCGTCCTCCTTTTCGATATTGAGAGGCTCTCATGATAATATTGGTAGTTCCAGCCAAATCGCCAAACGAATAATCGTTAGCTGAAAACCCCATTGTAAATTCTTGATTACGTTGTACATCGTTTAAACCACCCCAGTTTGCCCATTGTGGTCTTCCCGTGAGCAACTTATTCATTTCAATACCATTAATTAATACTTTACCATCTGAATTGTCCAATCCTCGCGGCCTAAAAAATGTTGCGCTAAAATCAAAAGCAGCCGCATTTAAAAAAACATCCCTTGACGCTTGCAATAAACCAGATATATTATCTGTGGCGCCGTTATCTTCACTATTAAGTTGATCGTCAGTAATCGAAATGACGACCAAATCCCGATTGTCGTTGTTATAGTCCATGGACATATCGGTAATATTAACAGTTTTTCCTTCATTGACGATAATTGGGTAACGTTTTGTCGTGTAACCTATTTTTTCAATTATCAGAACTTGTTCGCCAAATGGAACATTAGACGTGAAGCTAAATTCACCTTTGGCATCAGTTTGAGTGGTTAAATCAGTGCCTTCCATTGTTATGGTTACACCTGGAATGGGTTCATCGGAAGTGCCATCAATGACGCTACCTTTTACGATAGTTTGTCCAACGGCTCCAGCGATTGAAAATATTCCAAATAGAAAAATTATAAAACTTTTTGTCATGCCTTTTATTAAGGTTAGTAGTTATATAACAATAAATTGCAGTTATTTAAAGCGAGCAAAATTACATTATTTATAATATTATCATACTTTTGGCGCACAAATTGTAAACGATATAACATTGAGATAATCTATCCCGACATGAGCATACATAAAACACTAGTTCTTGCGCTATGTTTAACTCTGACAATGTATTCTTGGTCTCAAGAAAAACAAGCAAAAAAGTTCAAAATTCATACACTTGCGTTCTATAATTTGGAAAACTTGTTTGACACCATCGATGATCCTATGAAGAATGATGAGGCAACTCCTATCATGGAGATGAAAACCGGTAGGCAGGAAGCTTATAGTAAGAAAATTCATAATATGGCAAGAGTCATTTCGGATATTGGGGCTGATGAGGCTAAAAATTCACCGGCTATTTTGGGTGTCTGCGAAATCGAAAACAGAGAAGTATTGGTTGATTTGGTGAACGATCAACTATTGCTTGCTAAAGATTATGGTATTGTCCATTTTGAGGGACCAGATAGCAGAAGTATTGATGTGGCACTCTTGTACCAGAAAGCATTATTTACTCCGATTTCAACAAGCAGTCATGAATTGAAGATTTATGATGATGTAACTCGTAATCGAGTATACACTAGAGACCAATTATTAGTAACAGGAAAATTAGATGGCGAAATCATACACGTCATTGTAAATCACTGGCCATCGAGAAGTGGAGGAGAAGCAAGAAGCCGATCAAAACGTGTGGCTGCTGGAAAATTGAATAAATACATTATTGATTCCCTTCAAGTTATTAATCCATACGCTAAAATATTCACAATGGGAGATTTGAATGATGATCCAACAAATGCAAGTATCAAAGAAGAATTGAAGGCGGTAGAAGACAAAGATAAGGTTGAAATCAAAGGAATCTATAATCCGTATGAGCATTTATTTAAGATTGGGCTTGGAACAACTGCTTATAGGGATGCGTGGAGTTTATTTGACCAAATCTTGATGACGCAGCCGTTATTAGAAAAAGATTATTCGTCTTACCGTTTTTATAAAGCTAATATTTATAATAAGTATTATTTAACTACTAAAAAAGGTCGCTGGAAAGGATATCCTTTTAGAAGTTGGGGAGATGGTGGATTCACAGATGGATTCAGTGACCACTTTCCAGTGTATGTTTTTTTGATAAAGGAAGTATCGGAATGATAAAGATTTCTTTTACATCCAGTTACTCCATGGTATTCTAGAAAGCACTAATAAAAGAGCAATGGTATAAAATATGGCCAACATCTTAAATTTTTGCCTCGAAGTTAATTTCTTTTTATGCTTTGAATAACCTATCGTAATGAACACCACTGCTAAAATACCAACAAAGGGATGTTCCACAGCAAGTAATCTTGAAAATGGGTCCAACCCTCCTATTCCGTTGGCGCTTAAATTCTTAAATCCGTAAGGGGAGACAAAATAAAGAAACAAACCTAATAGTAGCTGGATATGCATAACAATCAAAGCAAATAGGGAAATCCTAAAATCTTTGGCATGAAATTCCTTGTTTCCAAAAAATTTAATAAGCGCGTTGAACGTGGCAAGTACTAAAATCAATAGTACTAAATAGGCCCAATAGGAATGTAATACTTTGATGATATTGTACATAGTTGGTATTTGAAGAGTTAGAATAACAAAAATAGTGATTTTTACATAGGAATCGGAATTAGTTCAATACAACTTTATGAAGTTGAAGTTCAAGTAGAAAATGAATTTGAAACCCGAAACTCGGAATTTTGAACTTTAAATTCATAACACTTCTATTACGAAATCTCGATTCAAGATTTGCTTCAATGCTAAATACATTTGAAATGGTTTTAAATGAAATATTCAAAATTAAATTGCTTGTCCGTCCTCATCACAATGGGAGAGATAAGATAATTAATTCGTGCCAACGGTAATATGAAATGTTCAAATAATGGTATAATAATTGTTGTATGCGTTGCTGGAGAGATTATCCAATGTACAAAAAATCCCTTTATTCCATTCTTGATAGAATTTCCAAGCACGGTTCGGAAAGGCGAATAGGCGGTGTTTTTTGATGATTTAATATCTCGGAAGCCTTCATTTGGATGCAGATTTTTCAATATAAATCTAAGGTATCCATTTTAGGGGGGATGTTTTCTGTTAATGTTTCACTAATATGCCATATCGACCCTGTATTTGATTAAAGTTTATGTATTTTTAAAAGGTGAAATTACTATTGAAAACGATTCTTAATTTT
>JBBSLN010000092.1:0-7396 GCA_038255205.1 Flavobacteriales bacterium | reverse complement strand
GCAGCTTTAATCATTCTTTCCAATTGCAATATACACTAAAACATCATTAATACATTTATTCAACTCGTTTTTGACTTCCTTTTCCCAAAACCTAAAAACCGTATAACCCATTTCTTCCAGTTGTCGATTGACCTGTCGGTCTCGTTGCATGTTACGTTCAATTTTCGGAATCCAAAATGCGCGATTGCTCTTGATTTTATCTTTTCGTTCATCCCAATTGTAACCATGCCAGAATTCGCCATCGATAAAAATTGCCAACTTATATTTCTTAATAGACACGTCTGGTCTGCCTGGCAGTTGTTTGGTATCTACGCGATATCGCACGCCCTTTTTCCACAAGGCGCTTCTAAAAAGCAATTCGGGTTTCGTATTCTTTCCGCGGATTTTACTCATAATTTTCGAGCGTTTCTTCGTGGTGTAGAAACCGGATTCTTCGTTGAATCTTGGGACGATTATTTTGTTATCTTCGTAACTTGCTGACATTAATTGAAATTAATGAAATTATGGATGATTTACAAAGAATAAAAATACTTAAAAATGCCAAAGAGTTTTTTCGTAGAGAAATTGTGAATTCACATCTTGAAGGAGCAACTGATAGAGCAAGTTCTTTAAAATCATATAAGATAAATCCGTTTTTATTAGCTTATCTAGCCAATTTTTTAGAAGGGAAGTCGACTCCAGAAAGTTTTGCCAAAGCTTTGATATTTCCTCGTTTGTTGAGTACTTCTATAACAACAACTTTTGGTAATAAAGCTCAAAAAATGATATCAGAATTATTTGAGGGTATGATGGGTTCTGTTGTTCAAGGTATAGATATTGAATTTATTGATGCAATCGATGGAAGAAAAAAATATTGTCAAGTTAAGTCAGGACCCAATACAATTAATAAAGATGACGTAAAAACTGTAATTGACCATTTTCAGGCTGTAAAAAATTTAGCTCGCACTAACAATTTAGACGTTAGGATTAATGATATGGTAGTTGGTGTGGTTTATGGTCAAAGTAAGGAGCTAAGTGGACATTATAGAAAAATTAATAAAGAATTTCCAGTAATAGTCGGAAAGGAATTTTGGCATCATTTAACTGGTAAAGAGAATTTTTATTTTGAAATTTCTAATGCAATCGGAGAAGTAGCTTTAGAAATTGATGGCACACAAAAACTTCAAGAAACAATTTCCAAACTTTCTGAGGAAATCAGAACAGTTTTCCCCCCAACAACTTTTTCGTAATCATTCAAAAACCTCACAATCGAATACCCAATCTCTTTCGCTAAATTCACAGGAACAGCATTCCCAATTTGCTTGTATTGTTGCGATACAGAACCTTCGAAATGCCATTCATCAGGAAAGGTTTGAATTCTTGCGTATTCGCGAACTGTAAAAGGTCTTGTTTCATCTGGATGGCAGCGTTCGGTTTGTTTTTGAGCTGGACTGCACGTCAAAGTCAAACACGGTTCGTCCCAACCAATTCGTCTCGCCATGCCAGTTTTCCCACCTCCCAAATAGAAACTTTTTTGCATATATTCTTTTTGAATATCGAGAGGCAAATCACGCCAATAGCCTTTTGGTGGGACTAAATCTAAAACTACTTTTTTATGTTCGGGATAGGTAGCTCCTTTTGATTTTGGCACATTTGATGGAAATAATGCACCTTTTTTAAGAGCATCTTTTAAGTTGTAAATCTCCGAAAAGGGTTGTGGATAATGATAGTCTGTTGAAATATCCTTACGAACAGCAACCAAAATCAAACGCTCGCGCTTTTGAGGTACATTATAATGAATCGCTTTTAAAACTTGAACAGGCGAGACCACATTATAACCAATTTCGTCCAATATCGAAATCATGCCTTCAAGGGTTTTGCCATTGTCATGGCTTTTTAAGCCTCTGACATTTTCTCCAATGCAAATTTTAGGATTTGTTTCTTGAACGACTCTTGCAAATTCGTAGAATAAAGTGCCACGTGCATCTTCCAATCCCAATTTTTTTCCTGCATAACTGAAGGCTTGGCATGGAAATCCTCCTGTGACGACGTCTATTTCGTTTTTATATTCTGAAAAATCTATGTCCCTGATGTTGCCTTCCAAGACATTCCATTTTGGACGATTTGTTTTTAGGGTTTGACAAGCCCATTTGTCGATTTCGTTAAGCGCCTTGCATTTTAATCCTGATTGCTCCAGTCCAATTGCCAATCCGCCTGCTCCTGCAAAAAGTTCTAAAACTGAATACTCATTGACTGGTTTCGCAAAATTTCCTCCGTCCTTTATATCAAAATAAGACATGAATTCAGGAAAAATCTCTAACTGCCCTTTGGCGTAAACACGATAATTGCTCATAGGTTCCCGAACAGCTTCAAGTTTTCCATCATTATCCCAACGACGTAGTGTTTCAGGATTTTTACCAAGTATTTCTGCTGCTTCTGAAAGCGAATAATAACTTTTTATAACCATATTACACAACCTTATATATGGTTATAAATATAGAATAATTTTTTTTCTAATTAAAAGAGAAAATGGAAAAAGTTTATTGACTTATTCACAAAGAAATCTGATGACAAAATTTCAAAATTATATGGAAAAAATGGACTTTTAATTCTTAAGTTTAATTGTTATTAACTACCGCAATAACGATTGCAGCGGCATCCTTTTCTTTTTTCCTTCAAAAAAGAAAAGATACAGCGTAAAGCGTGGTGCTTTAGCAATTGCCCTAAAACAAAAAATCCCAAACAATAACTGCTTGGGATTTAGAATTTATATTTTTGGAATTTTCGTTATATTAATAACGATAATATTCTGGCTTGAACGGACCTTCAACTGGCACACCAATATAATCAGCTTGCTCATCACGAAGTTCAGTTAATTCAACACCAATTTTTTCCAAATGTAATTTAGCTACTTTTTCATCTAAATGTTTTGGTAACATATACACTTCGTTTTCGTAGGCATCCCTGTTCGTCCATAATTCGATTTGAGCCAATGTTTGGTTCGTAAAAGAATTACTCATCACAAAACTTGGGTGTCCCGTTGCGCATCCAAGATTCACCAAACGACCTTCAGCCAAAATGATGATGTCTTTGCCATTTACGGTATATTTATCTACTTGTGGTTTGATTTCTACTTTAGTATTTCCAAAGTTTTTGTTCAACCAAGACATTTCGATTTCGTTATCAAAGTGACCGATGTTACAGACGATGGTTTTGTCTTTCATCATTTCAAAATGACGGCCTTGTACGATGTCTTTATTGCCTGTGGTAGTAATAACGATGTCTGCATTGGCAATAACAGTTTCCAGTTTTTTAACTTCAAAACCATCCATCGCAGCTTGCAAAGCACAAATTGGGTCAATTTCAGTAACGGTTACAATACTTCCGGCACCTTTGAAAGACGCAGCAGTACCTTTACCAACATCACCATAACCACAAACAACCACACGTCTACCAGCGAGCATAAGGTCAGTAGCACGTCTCACAGCATCTACAGCACTTTCGCGACAACCATATTTATTATCAAATTTTGATTTCGTAACCGAATCATTCACGTTGATTGCAGGCATTGATAACGTACCATTTTTCATACGCTCGTATAGTCTGTGAACTCCAGTAGTTGTTTCTTCCGAAAGACCATTGATTCCAGCCATTAATTCTGGGTATTTATCAAACACCATATTTGTTAAATCACCACCATCATCAAGAATCATGTTTAATGGTTTTCTGTCTTCACCGAAAAATAAAGTTTGTTCGATACACCAGTTAAATTCCTCTTCATTCATACCTTTCCAAGCATACACTGGGATTCCAGCATCAGCAATTGCAGCCGCAGCCTGGTCTTGTGTAGAAAAGATATTGCAAGAACTCCAAGTCACTTCTGCACCAAGAGCTTTCAACGTTTCAATCAAAACAGCAGTTTGAATAGTCATATGCAAACATCCAGCAATGCGAGCTCCTTTAAGGGGTTGAGAGTGTCCGTATTCTTCACGAAGGCTCATCAATCCGGGCATTTCGGCTTCAGCTAATTCGATTTCTTTTCGTCCCCAAGCCGCAAGCGACATGTCTTTGACTTTGTAAGGTACGTAAGGCATTGTTTTTGTGTTCATAATTGTATATTTGTTTTCTATAATTCTTTAAGCGACTGCAAAGATAATTAATAACTTCGAGAAAACTAAATGCCATTATATAAAACCCTAAATCCCAATTCACAAACTACTGTTAAAATCTGGAAGATCACCGAATCTTACGAAGATTTGATACGACCAATTATCTTGAAAGAGGAAAGCCTGACCCGTGTTTTGGGGATGAAAAGCGAATTGCATCAAAGAGGCTTTTTGAGTGTCCGACATTTGCTGGCGGAATTTGAATATACCGATGAAGATTTGTTTTATGATGATAATGGAAAACCACATTTAAGAGATGGAAAACACATTTCCATTACGCATTCATTCACCTTTTCTGGAATTATAGTGAGTGACAATGAAGTTGGTATCGATATCGAAAAGCAACGTGAAAAAATTAAAATCATCGCTCACAAATTTGTGGATTATGAATTTGATTATTTGGACAAAGAAGCGGATGGTTACATCAAAAAACTAACGGTCATCTGGGGAATTAAAGAATCACTTTACAAGTTGTATGCGACTCCTGGAATGTTATTTAGGGAGCATTTTTTAGTGATTCCATTTATGCTCGAAGACGAAGAAACTGTGGCTTGGATTGATTATGAAGGCAAGAAATTGAGGTATCATACGCATTTCTTGGAATTTGAAGGGTTTACTTGTGCTTATGTTTGTTGAGCAAGAAAATAGAGAATAGAGAATAGAAAATAGAAATAAGATAAGAGGGTAGAGGATAGAGGGTAGAAAAATAGATGTCTAGAAACAATTTTAATTAAATCCCATAACAGAAAATCATTCGTGCATTCGTGGCAGAAAAAACAACACTTTATCAGGAAGTATTAAACGCGATTTCTAGGAAAGAAAGACTCCTCGCAGTTTTGATAGATCCTGAAAAAATGGCGATTGAAAGGGCACGCGACTTTATTGATAAAGTTAATTTATCAATTGCAACTCACATTTTTGTCGGCGGAAGTACAGTTGATGAGCCAGCAACGGATTTGTTGGTTGTTGAGATCAAAAAACACACAAAGCTTCCTCTTTTTCTATTCCCAGGGGATATTACTCAACTTACAAATAAAGCAGATGCTTTGTTGTTCTTGTCCCTATTATCAGGAAGAAATCCGGACTATCTCATTGGGAAACATGTAGAATCTATATCAAAATTGAGGGATTCAACATTGGAAGTGATCCCAACGGGTTATATTTTGATTGAAAACGGAAAGCAAACATCTGTCGAGAAAGTCACAGGAACGTACCCAATGCCAAGAAACAACGTTCAGAAGATTGTAGACACGGCAAAAGCAGGCGAATTGTTAGGCATGAAACTCATATATCTCGAAGCTGGAAGTGGTGCAGTACATCCTATTTCCGCAGAAATTATCTCAAAAGTAAAACAAGATTTGAACATTCCATTAATTGTTGGTGGAGGGATAAGAAGCATAGAACAACTTGAAAATGCTTATGATTCAGGAGCAGATATGATTGTGATTGGGACTGCTTTTGAAGAGAATGAACTATTTTTTGAAGAAATGAAATTCCCATTGGCCTGCGGACATTTCCCCGAAGGAGAAAACGAAAAGAACCAAAAGTTTTAACATTTTAAGAATAATTGTTTAACATAAAAAGTTCTTCCCTTCGGGAAGATTAAGATGGGATGAAAATATCAGTAGAATTAACCTTAACACCATTGCATGATGATTACGAACCAGCCATCATTCATTTTATAAAAAAATTGCGAGCTTCTAACTTGAAAGTTTTGGAAAACCCATTGAGTACGCAAGTATATGGCGATTATGATGAGGTCATGAGAATCTTGACTGTGGAAATCAAAGAAGCATTCGAATTGATTGAGCGAGGGCTTCTCCATATGAAAATTGTAAAATCGGACCGACACGATTATGAACCACATTTTTGAGTTTCTATTTGGGCAATATGCCGAATACAATACACTAGATATTGTATTGGAAATTGTTGCTGTCTTTTTTGGGTTTCTTTCTGTTTGGTTCACAAAGGAGAATAAGATATGGGTATTCCCAACGGGAATGATAAGTACTATTATTTTTGTTTACTTACTTCTAAAATGGGAACTGCTTGGAGATATGATGATTAATGCATACTACTTCATAATGAGTATTTATGGATGGTATATATGGACTCGCAAAGTAGATGCAACTCATGTCACGCCCATATCATATATGACTACTAAAGAGAAAACAATTAGTGTCGTAATATTCATGGCTACGTTGTTATTCGTTTTTGTGGTTTACAAGTCTTTTGATAAATGGACGAGTTGGGCTGCATATATCGATACGCTTACGACTGCCATTTTCTTTGTGGGAATGTGGCTGATGGCAAGACGAAAAATAGAGAACTGGATTTTTTGGTTTATCGGGGACGTGATTTCTGTCCCATTATATTTTTATAAAGGATTTACATTTACTAGTTTGCAACATTTAGGATTTACCATTATAGCAATTTTTGGATATTTGGCATGGAGAAAAATTATCAACAAGGAGATAGCGATAGCATAAAAATAGTATTGTTTGGTCCAGAATCCACCGGAAAGTCAACACTTGCCCAACAACTGGCAGCACACTACAACACCGTTTTTGTTCCAGAGTATTCAAGGATTTATGCAGAAATGCAGATGTTGTGCAACAAACCATTAACTAAAGACGATGTTATGGAGATTGCCTATGGCCAGTTGAAACTTGAAACAGAATTGGCTCCAGAGGCCCACAAAATTCTATTCTGCGATACCGATTTATTGGAAACTAAAGTGTATTCCGAAATGTATTATGACGGTTACTGCCCACCACAGCTGGAAGATTTTGCAAATGAAAAAACTTGCGATTTATATTTGTTGACTTTCGTAGACCTTCCATGGGTTGCTGACAATATTCGTGATAAACCGCAAGGACGTGAAGAACATTTTAATATCTTTGAAGCGACCTTGAATTCGTATAAAAAACCGTACGCGATAATCAAGGGCAACAAAGATGAACGCTTGCAAAATGCAATTCAAATCGTTGATGAACTATTAAATAAAGCAAATTGAAATTTACCCAACAAGACATACAACAAATTGAGAAAAAGGGACTGACCTTGAAAAAGGTTAAAGGCCAAATTGAGCTTTTCAAATCAGGACTTCCTTTAATAAATTTAGAGTCAGCTGCAACAATTGACAATGGAATTAAAAAACTATCTGACGCGGAAAAAGCACATTATATAGCCTATTTCGATTCCAATAGAAACGATTGTTCTATCTTAAAATTCGTTCCTGCTTCTGGTGC
>JBBSLN010000091.1:0-7425 GCA_038255205.1 Flavobacteriales bacterium | reverse complement strand
CATTGCAGATTTCTGGTTTTTCGCCAAATTTTTCTGCCCATTGCATACCAAGGATGGCGTGAGGCGTTTCCATGTCTGCTTCAGAGTCTGGAACTTTTCCTATATCATGCAGCAAGCCTGCTCGTTTTGCCAATTTTGGGTTTAGTCCCAATTCTGCCGCCATGACGCCGCAAAGTTTTGCGACTTCACGCGAGTGTTGTAATAAGTTCTGGCCATAGGAAGAACGATACTTCATTCGCCCCACCAATTTAATCAATTCAGGATGCAATCCGTGAATTCCAAGATCGATTACGGTCCGTTTTCCAACTTCAATAATTTCCTGTTCGATTTGCTTTCTGGTCTTTTCAACAACTTCTTCAATTTTTGCAGGATGGATTCTTCCGTCGGTCACCAATTTATGAAGTGATAAACGCGCAATTTCACGTCTTACGGAATCAAAACAGGATAAAATAATGGCTTCTGGTGTATCATCAACAATTATTTCCACACCTGTCGCAGCTTCAATCGCACGAATATTTCGTCCTTCACGACCGATGATACGACCTTTCACATCATCAGATTCAATATTAAATACTGATACACAATTATCAATCGCTTCTTCAGTTCCAATGCGTTGTATGGTATTGATGATAATCTTTTTAGCTTCTTGTTGTGCAGTTAATTTGGATTCTTCAATAGAATTTTGAACAAAGGCCATGGCATCAGCCCTAGCCTCATTTTTTAGCGATTCCACAAGTTGAGATTTAGCTTCTTCGGCTGAAAGAGCAGAAATGACCTCTAATTGTTTTATTTGGCTTTTATGTGCTTTCTCTACTTCTTCTTTTTTCTTTTCCAAAAACTCAAGTTTAAAATCGCTCTCCTTGATTTTTTCTTCCAATTCTTGACTTAATTTTTTGTTTTTTGCTAAATCACTTGAGACTTGTGATTCCTTATCTCGAGTGCGTTTTTCCGATTCTGATATTTTCTTGTCACGTGATAAAATTACTGTTTCGTGCTCTGCTTTTAGTTCAATAAATTTTTCTTTAGCTTGGAGTAATTTATCCTTTTTAATAGACTCCCCTTCTGAATTTGCCTGTTTTATAATTGAAGTCGCTTCGTCTTGTGCATTTTTAATAAGTTTTGAAGCATTTGATTTCTCTAATGATTTTGCGATAATATATCCTAGTATTATGCCTGCTACTGCGCCACCAACAATCATTAAAATTGTATTCGTTTCCATGTTTAGTTTAGTTTAAAAAATTTGAAATAATTCAAATATCCCACAAAACAGTGGGATCAGTTCAGCTACGTAAACCTCCAAAAAGCCTACTGCTTGACAAAAAAAAAGCCCACATCAGTTTCGAATTTTGTATAAACTCCTTAAATACAAGTTTAGGGCTAACAAACTGATCAAAAATCCGTTCGAAGACGGCTCGATTTTACAGTTTAAACTCACCCTTTTTAAAGAATTAACGTTGAGTTTATCAAAAAAAATAACTAATGTAGGCAGTAACCTATTTATTTTAAAGAACGTTAAGAGATCAAATGCTTCTGAAGCAACTCATCCAAACCAGCTAATCTGTTCTGGATATCTTCGTTCACATCCTCTTTATCTATCGATTTTTGTTCCACTTGAGAGGCGAATTGCAAGGCACACATGGCCAACACATCTTGCTTGTCCCTAACGGAATAATTTTGCTCAAACTGACCTATCATGGTCTCAATCTTCTTTGCAGCCTTTCGCAATCCTTCTTCCTGGCTTGGTGCAATTGTCAATGGATACACTCTGTTAGCAATAGAAAGCTTTATTTTTAGCTGTTCAGACATTTTTGACTTTTCGTTACACTATTCAGATAATTGAGCAATACAATGGTCAATATCTCTGATTAATGTATTTATTTTGAGCTTTGTTTCTCGTTTATTTTCATCACTGCCCAACATTGAATTCGCAATTTTGAGTGATTCATATTTTTCAACCCATGAAGACAATTCTTCTTGTTGTTGTATAATTTTTTGCTGATGTTTCGTCAATTCTTCAGAAAGCTTTGCATTGGTTTGTTTCAAAACCTCTTGTTTATGCAAAACTTTGCTGATTTTATTCTCTAAAGCATCAACAATCTCTTCAATTTTACTCATTTACAAAATTCAATACTGATGAAACAAAGTTAACATACGAAAATGAAAAATCACAATTCTTTTACAATAAATTTAAAAAAAAATCATTTTACCATATAAGTTATAAGTTATGAATGCCTAAAGTTCTTAAAGTTGAGATATTTGAATACAGCTCTTAACCCAATATCTTTAGATACCTATAACTTTAGGCATTTTAAATACTTATAACTTAAATCTTTTTTAATATTTTTAGCCATTCAATCCTAACTATGAAATACATATTTGCCGCCCTCATTTTTACGCAGTTCACTTTTTCGCAGGTTGAATATCCTAAAGATTATTTTAGAAGTCCGCTTGATGTCACGTTGATTCTTTCGGGTTCTTTTGCAGAGTTGCGAACCAATCATTTTCATTCTGGACTTGATATCAAAACACAACAGAGAACCGGATTGAATGTGTACGCTGCAGCCGAAGGTTATGTGAGTCGCATCAAGATACAGCATTATGGCTACGGTAAAGCTTTGTATGTGACGCACCCAAATGGTTATACAACGGTCTATGGCCACTTACAGGAATTTGCGCCTAAAATCGAAGCCTTTCTGAAAGCAAAACAGTACGAAAAGGAAAGCTATGAAATAGAGCTACTGCCAACACCTGAAGAACTTCAAATAATGACGAACGAAATCATAGCATACTCCGGAAATACGGGAGGTTCTGGTGGCCCTCATTTGCACTTTGAAATTCGTGACAATCAGGAACGTACCATCAATCCATTATTATTTGGATTACTGATAAAAGATTCAAAGCCACCAATATTAACTTCTGTTTTCGCTTATCCTAAAGACGAAAAATCGTCAGTAAACAACTCCAGTTCCCGTGTGGAGCTTCGCCTGATCCCTACAAAAAACAATGATTATAAAGTGGAAGGTATAAAGGCGCATGGAGAAATTGGATTCGCAATTGGTTCTTACGACCAGCTCGATTTAGCTGCCAACAAAAATGGTCTGAGCAATATTCAATCTTTTTACAATGGCAACAAAAAGTTTGAAATGGATTTCTTTCGGTTTGCATTCGATGAATCAAGACATATCAATCGTTTTATAGATTACGAATATTATAAAACCAAGCGAACGCATTTACAAAAGTTGTTTGTCGAAAAAGGAAATGTTTTGAGCATGTACAAAGACCTCGATGATAATGGCTATATCACAGTTGAAAATGGCGATTCTTCCATTTATAAAGTGGTAATAAGGGATTTTGAAGGCAATGAAAGTTGGCTGACCATCCCCATCACTGGAAAAAAACCTGACTCGATTCCTGCAAAACCTGAAAACAAGAAAAATTATTTCGTGTTCGCAGATCAAGTGACGACGCTGAATGACAAAAATGTCTCTGTTTTCTTTCCTGCGAATAGCTTTTATGAAGACACCTTTATCAATTTCAAAGTGAATAACGATACCCTCTATCTCGATAAAGATTTAATTCCACTACAAAAAAACGTTACCATTCAATATGATATCAGCAATTATAAAGATTCTGATAAGGACAAACTTTATATTGCCGAATTATTGGGTTATAAAAAATACCCCAAGTATTTAAATACAAAACGAAAAGACAATATTTTAACCGCGTCGTCCAATGCTTTGGGAAGTTATGCGTTAGTAATGGATACCAATAGTCCAAAGATTTCGCCTATCAACTTTCAGGATGGCAAATGGTTGAGTAAGTTCAGGTACCTCACACTTAAAATCACAGACGACCTTTCAGGTATTGGAAATTTTAGAGCCACCATTAACGGCAAGTGGATTTTAATGGAATATGAATACAAAAACAACACCTTGACCTTCGATTTTAATGACAATGTGGTTACAGATACAAAAAACGAGTTGAAAGTCATCGTTACGGATAATGTTGGAAATAGTACTACATTTGAAGCTACCTTTTTTAGAAAATAAAACCGACCACTTTTGAAACAACTGACGACCTTCCTCTTATTAATCTTCCTCCCTCTTCTCGGGCTTTCCCAATCGGCAACCATTCAAGGTGTCATTCTAGACGATGCTCAACAGCCAATAGCAAACGTGAGCATTATAGCTGGAGACAAAGGAACTACCTCAAATGAAAACGGATTTTACGAACTGAAAATCCCAGTTGACACAGAAGTCACTGTCGAATTTACACATATTTCTCACAAACGAATTGTAGTGAAATTCAATTTGAAAAACGGCCAGGAAATCGAATTCAATCCCGTGATGAACCTAAATATTGAACAGATTGCAACGGTGGTCATTAATACGAATACACGTCAATCTGTTGAGGGCGTTACATCCATTTCTCCGGAAGTCATACGAACCATTAAAGGCGCCCAGCCAGGTGTTGAAAATATTTTAAAGACACTGCCAGGTGTCAATATCTCGAATGAATTGAGCACACAATATTCCGTAAGAGGGGGAAATTTTGATGAAAACTTGGTGTATGTCAATGAAATTGAAGTCTATCGTCCGTTTTTAGTGCGATCTGGTCAGCAGGAAGGCTTGAGTTTTGTGAATACCGATATGGTTCAGAATGTCGATTTTTCGGCAGGTGGATTTCAGGCAAAATATGGGGATAAACTATCGTCGGTCTTGGACATTACCTATCGCAAACCATTAAAATCTGGTGTGAGCGCTGATTTGAGTTTGTTGGGAGGCAGTGTATCTGCCGAAACTGCATCGAAGGATTCAAAATTTACTGGAATCGTTGGTCTGCGTTATCGTGACAATAGCTTGGTCTTGAATTCTCTTGAAACGGAAGGTGTCGTAAGACCTGTTTTTGCGGATGCACAGACCTATTTGACTTATAAATTTACCGACAGATTCCAATTGGATTTCCTTGGAAATATTGGCATCAACAAATATGAGTTTCAACCTCAAAACCGTCAGACCAATTTTGGAACACTGCAAAATCCTTTGGCATTACTCGTGTTTTATGAAGGTCAGGAAAAGGATGAATACCAAACCTATTTTGGTGCTTTCAAAGCCAATTATTTTTGGAATGATGATTTGACTTTAAAATTGATTGCATCCACTTACCACACAACAGAAGAAGAATATTTCGACATTCTGGCCCAATACCGATTGGGCGAGGTAAACAGTAATATTGGTGATGAAAATTTAGGAGAAGTTGAATTCAGTGAAGGCATTGGAGGTCAATTGACACATGCCAGAAATGATTTAGACGCGCTCATCACAACCATCGAACATCGAGGTGATTACAAAAAAGACGATGACACTTTTGAATGGTCCATAAAATATACGCATGAAGATATTCGTGACCGTTTGGTCGAATGGGAAGTGATTGATTCTGCGGGATTCTCCATCAATCCTCCAAACCTTGATTTCTTCAACGAACAGCCTTATGAACCCTATCAAGGGCCATTGGTAGCCTTTCAAAGCGTTAGAGCGACCAATCAAGTTGAGATTAATCGCTTGCAAGCATTTGCGCAATGGAGCAAGCGTTCTACACTGGGAAACAACGAAGTATTTTATAATGCTGGCGTGAGAGTTCACAATTGGACAGTTAATGGAACAGGAATTGAGAGTACCACACAAACAGTTTTTAGCCCGCGCGCACAATTTGCCATCAAACCTGATTGGGACAAAGATATGTTGTTCAGAATTGCTGGAGGTTTATATTATCAGCCACCTTTTTATCGCGAAGTGCGTGATTCTTCAGGAATTGTAAGACCTAACGTTAAAGCACAGAAGTCTGTACACCTTGTGTTAGGCAATGAATATAGTTTTAAAATGTGGGACCGACCTTTTAAATTGGTTTCAGAAGCCTATTATAAAAATCTTACGGATGTGAATCCTTATACTCTTGAAAACGTAAGGATTCGTTATAGAGCTAGAAACAATGCGAAAGCATACGCTTATGGATTGGATTTAAGATTAAATGGCGAATTCGTGCCAGGAACGGAATCTTGGTTCAGTTTTGGATATTTGAAAACCGAGGAAAATATCGAAAATCGAGGCTATATTTCCAGACCGACCGATCAACGTTTGAAGTTTGGAGTATTGTTTCAAGATTATGTACCGACCATTCCAGATTTAAAAATGTATTTAAACTTGGTGTATAACACAGGCGTTCCAGGAGGTTCTCCAAGTTATGCAGACCCCTATGATTACCAAAACCGTTTGCGTGACTACAAACGTGCGGATTTGGGGATCAGTTATGTATTGGTGGATCAAAACAAAACCTATGCAACAGGTTGGAAAAAAAGTTTTAAGGAACTGACCTTGGGTTTTGAAATCTTCAATATGTTTGACGTACAAAACTCAATCACGAATACTTGGGTCAGAGATGTGTATAGTAAACGTCAATATGCGATTCCGAATTATTTGAGTCCAAGGGTTTTTAATTTAAGATTAAGCACGAAGTTTTAATGATTTAAATTAAAATATATGTCCAACTTTATTCACAAACTATATAATAATATGTCTAAACTAATTGTTACAATCTGTTTTATTATATTTCCATTGTTGGTGTGGTCACAAGACAGCTTAAAAAATTTGGTCATTCCCGAACCCAAAGCATTTGTTACCAAACATCAAATCATCAATGGTGGTAAAGCCATTGACTACACAGCGACCGCTGAAGAAACCTATCTCAAAAACAGTATGAACGACACGGTAGCCTCTATTTGGTCCGTTGCTTATACCCAAAATAATATTAAAAACCAGGCATCAAGACCTGTGACCTTTGTTTTCAATGGTGGCCCAGGATCTGCCTCCGTTTGGCTTCATTTGGGCATGTTTGGTCCTGAAATCGTAAAAGTGAGTTCTGATGCCAATAAGGATGATGGCGCTGCTCCATACAAGCTCATCAAGAATGAAAAAGGACTGTTGGATTTGACAGATTTTGTTTTTATCGATCCTGTGGGTACGGGCTACAGTCGTGTGGTTGGCAAAGGGAAAGTTGAGGATTTTTGGGGGTTGACTGAAGATGCAAATTCTATTGCCCAATTTATGAGAACATGGATCACTGAAAACAATCGTTGGTTTTCTCCTAAATATATTGCAGGCGAAAGTTTTGGAACCACGCGAGCCGTGGCTGTTGCCAATGTTTTGGAAGGTGGCGGACAGGATATGGCACTTAATGGTTTAATCCTTATTTCACAAGCTCTTGATTATGACGGGTCAACTTCCGTTCCCAATAACATCACCTCTTTTATCACCTATTTGCCAAGTATGGCGGCTACTGCATGGTATCACAAAAAAGCAGGTCAGAATAAGACCTTGGAAGCTTTTGTTCAAGAATGCAGGGAGTTTACCTATAATACTTATGCACCTG
>JBBSLN010000090.1:0-7575 GCA_038255205.1 Flavobacteriales bacterium | reverse complement strand
ATGGTTTGGTTAATCACGTTACAACCTTGGAAGACTTAATGCCATTATGCGAGAAAATAGCAAGCAAAATCATGCGCAATTCTCCTGTCGCCATCAAAGCAGCCATCAAAGCAATAAACGCCAATTATAAAGATGGTGTCGATGGATTCGAAGTCGAAATTAAACAGTTCGGGAAGTGTTTTGGTACCGAAGATTTTGTGGAAGGCACGACGGCGTTTTTGGAAAAGCGGAAGGCGGAGTTTCCAGGGAGATAGAACGCTGATGACGCGGATTTTTTTATGATTTAAGCTGATAAATCAGCGAACATCTGCTCAATCAGTGTCATCTGCGTTCCATATTTCTACATTCTGTAGCCATCAATCCATCGGTTTCGATTGTATATTTATCATTGAATCTACATTCTAGATTTGTAAGGTAAAAATAGAAAGATGAACCCAAATCCTATCATCAAAGGTCGAGGAGCACAACGCAATACACCTAATCGATTCTTCGAATTGAGTCATGAAATGCGTGATGATTTCCTTGAATACTGTGCTATTGAAGGCGAGGAAGCTGATAAAAACAAGACCCAATATCTCGAAGTATTTCCAAAAACCATCGTCAACAAGGTGTCAAGTCCTGATGTCGGAATGTTGTATAGTATGAATGCTTATCAAGGGTGTGAGCATGGCTGCATTTATTGTTATGCGAGAAATACACACGAATTTTGGGGCTACAGTGCAGGATTGGATTTTGAACGACGAATTTTAGTTAAAAAGGATGCGCCAAAACTTTTGGAGGCCTTTGTAAAAAGAAAAAGCTGGCAAGCTTGTCCCATCGTCATGTCTGGAAATACTGATTGCTATCAGCCAGCCGAAAAGAAATTTGAAATCACGAGAGACTGCCTAAAAGTATTTTTAAAATATAAACACCCTGTCGGAATCATTACCAAAAATGCTTTGATGCTCCGAGATTTGGATTTGTTGAAAGCACTTGCCGAAGACAATTTAATAACTGTGAATATATCAATTACCTCACTTTCAGAAGACACACGGCGCATTCTTGAACCTAGAACAGCAACCATCAAAAAACGCCTTGATACCGTAAAAATCCTTTCAGAAAATGGCATTCCAGTGAACGTTATGATTGCGCCCATAATTCCATCCATCAACAGTCATGAAATTTTGCCTTTGGCAAAAAAAGTATCCGAACTTGGAGCTTTAAGCATTGGTCACACAATTGTTAGATTGAATGGTGCCGTCGGTGAAATATTTACCGATTGGATTAAAATAGCAATGCCAGACCGAGCAGAGAAAGTATTGAACCAAATCGAAAACTGTCATGGAGGGAACTTAAATGACTCTCGCTATGGCACACGTATGCGAGGCGAAGGTGAAATTGCCAAACAGATAAATGATTTGGTACAATTGGCAAAACTCAAATATTTTAAGGACAAAGCCATGCCAAAATTAAACTGCTCACTTCACGAACAATACAAGGAAGGGCAGTTAAAATTGTTCTAAAAACGAAAGGAAAGCTTTATAAAAGCTTCCCTTTCAAAATACCTAAACACTATTTTTCTAACATATATTTATATGGTAAAGATTTGGGTGTAGACACGACCATCCGATTTCGTGATGATTTTATAAGTTCCAGGCATTTCTTTGTCCAATGAATAGATTCTCTCTATAACCTTCGTATTCTCGATTTTTTCAGAATGTATTCTTTCATAGCTAGAGCTATTCGGTGAATCATAATAGATTTCCAACGTCAACGGCTGAAGGTCTAAAGAAAGTTTTGAAACTAACAGTTTGTTACCTTCAGCTCGTACGACAGGTTTAAAAATCTTGACCTCTTTATCCTTTGAGAACTCAACAATAGTTCCTGAAACGCTGAATGGAATGATTTGGATTTCTAAATCCTTTTCAAGTTCAAAAAAATAATTACCATTTGGTAATGAGGTCAGGTCAAATTCTTTTTGGTAAGCTCCAGTTTTACTTATCGACTCTTTATACAGGATGGTCCCGTTGTTGCTTTTAATCAGTAAACGCTGACCTTCTCTAACATTCTCAAGCGTGAGGATTGTCGTTTTGATGTTTTCATTTAATGGTATGCTAGGTTTTAGATTAGCATAACTTGTAATGGCTCCCAGCATCGCCATAACTACTAGTGTGTGTTTGATTGTCTTTTTCATGATTTGGATTATTTAAAATTTATAGTACAAACTTATGACCAATTCAATCCTTAAAAAACATCATCATTATCCAATATGTATGTAAAATTAACCACATCGAAAGTTAATTTTAAACATATTGTTAATATAGCATATAAAGTTGATAAATTTGTACATATTTAGTTTTCAGACATATCATAATTTTGAATCAAATATTAATCGTATGCTCCAATTAAAACCAGCCTTTGAAAAAGTAAGCCCCAGTTTCGGGAGTTCACTCTTGGTGAAGCAACATACTGATTCAGAAATAAATAAGAAAGCGGCCGCTTTTTGGCACTTCCATCCAGAGATTGAATTGGTGTATGTCAATAAAGGTCAAGGAAAACGCCATATTGGGAATCATTTGTCTTATTTCAACAACAGCCAACTAATTCTATTAGGTTCTAATTTACCGCATAACGGGTTCACGGATAGACTCACCACCAGTGGCTCTGAAACATTGATACAGTTTAAACCCGATTTTTTGGGTGAGATGTTTTTCGATACACCAGAAGCTTATGATATTGTGCAGCTATTTGAAAGAGGTAAAAAAGGAATTCTATTTAAGCCAGAAACAAAAAAAATCGTCGGACCGAAAATCGAAAGGCTTATTGAATACGATGGCTTCGAAAGAGTCATAAAATTGTTGGATATCCTGAATGATTTGGCCATATCAGAAGATTACAGTTTACTTAATGCCGATGGTTACGCCTTTGAGACCAAACTTCAGGACAGTAAAAAAATTGATATGGTCTATAAGCATATCAATAACAACTTCAAAAATCATATCAGTTTAGACGAAATCGCAGATAAAGTGAGCATGACGGTGCCTGCCTTCTGTAGATATTTTAAAAAAGCAACCGGTAAAACTTTTACGAAATTGGTCAATGAATATCGAGTCGTTCACGCCACGAAACTATTGTCAGAAAGCCAAATGACGATTACCGACATCTGTTTTGAATGCGGTTTCAATAATTTTTCCCATTTCAATAAGCTCTTTAATGAGTTCACTGGACAGAGTGCTTCAGCCTATAGAAATACTATGAAACAGATGGTTCAGTGATTTGGTCTTTCCCTCTTTTCTGCACAACTTGACCATAATTCATAAGGTTAATATTCGATTCTAAAAATCCAAATAGTAACGTAGAACAGTATAAAGAAGACTGGTAACCGTTATTATAATTGCTATATTTGACCCCAACTATCCCGTCAATCATTCTATGAGGAATCTAATTTCCTGTTCAATTGTTTTACTTATCAGCTTTCAACTGTCAGCACTCTCTTTGAAAGATTCCCTTTCAGGAAAATCTTATAAAGAACTTTCTGAATTGATTGAAACGCAATCGCGATTGAATTTTGAAACCGCGTCAAAACTTTCCGTCTATTATATTGAGAAAGCAATAAAAGCGAACAATCAAAAAGAAGAATTCAATGGATTGGATAAATTCATACAAGTAGCTATTTGGTCTCGTAAATTTGACAGTTTTGAAAAAGAATATCAACGCTTGTTGGAGCTGGCGAAAACCAATCAGTTGGATAAGGAATTAATGCGTTCCCATAATCTTCAGGGGAATGCCTACTTTTTTCAAGGGGTCTGGAGCAAATCTACGGCATCGTATTACAAATCACTTGAGCTCGCAAAGGAGCTGAATGACATCTTGTTTCAGCATAGTATTTTAACGCGGTTGGGCTATATGAAAACGACTACTGGCGACACCAAATCCGCGCTAAAATTTCAAAAGGATGCTTTAAGACTATTGGAAAACGAACCATTAACCGCTCCTGAAGTCACTCCTGAAAACAGACAATTGATGGAGCTGCAATCGCTGTACTACATTACAATTTCCTTTATAAATTCAAAAGAAAAGGATTCCGCCAAAGCTTACAACTCTCGAGGCTTGAAGTTAAACAAGAAACTTCAGGACAGTTGTATGATGCGAGCATTGTATAGGCAACGTAGCGAGATAGAAATTTTGAACAATAATTTTGAATCAGCATTAAATGATTTGAATTTGTCAAAAAAACATTGCCTACCGTTGAGTAAAGGAGATAGTTTAGTAATGTCTGCCATATATGGAAAGGCATATTTGGGTTTAAAGCAATATGATAAAGCAGCTGCAGTGCTTCAAAAAGGCGCTGACGATTATGATGTTAAGGCAGCGGAAGAAGGTTTCATGGATGACCACTATAAATTATTGGCGAAGGCTTATAAATACGCTGGCGATATAGAAAAATCCAATTTTTATTTTGAAAAGTATATTTACACCACAGATGAATTTAGTAAAATTCAGGATACCGTCGCCTCGGCCTTCAAGCAAAAGGAAGTTGATGCCTTTAAAAAAGAACTGAATGCCATTGAATCCGAAAAGAACAAACAGACCACTTATGTAATATATATTGTTCTCGGTGCCACGCTTATCATTCTTATACTACTTTTTTTTCTTCTGAAATTTTCTCAAAATAAAAAGAAGAATGAACTAAAATTTCAAGAGTTATTGCAGAAAGTAAACACAGCAAAAGGAAATGCTACAGCAAAAGTCGTTGACACGAAAGATGAAGTCCTTGAAGAAACGGTAGCTTCAGATGTAAGCGATGAGGTCACACAACAGATTTTAGAAGGATTGCAAAAGCTAGAATCACAGGAATACTTTTTGAAACAAGATTGTAATGCCTATAATGTGGCTAAAAAAATCAAAACAAATACGTCCTATTTGTCTAAAGTAGTAAACTCACATTACCAGAAAAACTTCAATACCTATATCAATGACCTTCGAATCAATTACGCGATTGTACGTTTAGAAAACGACACGCGTTTTCGTTCTTTTTCTATTCAATCCATTGCAGAGGAATTGGGTTATAAAAGTGCCGATTCATTCACCAAATATTTCAAACAGAATACCGGTTTGAACCCTTCTTTCTATATCAAGCAATTAAATCAACTCCAATAAAAAAGCCTTTTTTACCCCAAATTTATAAATTTAGGTTTGGCTCATTTTCCTCTGATAGACTTGCTTTATTTTAAAATCAAGTAGATAATAATCAATATGTTATGAATCTATTTTGCTTCCCTATTTTTCTAAAATCAGGGATGCTTCTCTTGTTTTAGGCTTTTTTTTGCAGGTAATTTGAATTCAGAAACAATAATCAAATAAACCTTTAATTTATGAAAACAAAGAAACTTATCATCACGTTTATCCTTACTGGAGTCGTAGGATTTGTTGTTGGAAAAACAGTCTTTGACAGCGTTAAGACGGATAGTGAAAACACCCAAAAAATCCAAAACATTCTAAAAGAAAATTGCAATTGCGAATCCATTGAAAAAAGCATGTATGCCAAAGGTGTGCAGTACAGCAATGACCAAGGATTTACAACCGAAAAAGTAGACTTCACACTTACGAATTGTCAGTATGAAAATTTGAGGGAAGAGGGCGAACGAATTGCTAAACGACTAAATAAGGAAAGTTTTGCAACCTTCAATTTGATAACCTTGGATTTTATTTCAGACGAAAAACAAGAAACAATTACCATCAAAAACGGAAAAATTCAATAATTATGAGAGCAAATCAAGGAATCTATCAGACCATAAGAATCATACCGTTCGGAATAGGCGTCGTAGTTGGCAACGCTTTTAATCTCATCCAAGATATTTTATTTTAACTTTAAACCAATATATACATTATGAATACACTTGTAAAAATTATCACAACCCTAATTTTGAGTTTCATTGCATTAACGGGTAATGCTCAAGAGAACAGTAAATCCAATCTTTGGAAAATTGAAGGTAATGGCATCAAAACATCTTATTTATTTGGGACGATGCATTTAATTTCTGAAAAGGAATTCAATCTTAAAGACAAAGTAAAGACGGCCTTTGAAGCTTCTGAACAGGTTGTTCTGGAACTCGATATGGCAGACCCACAATTTATGAAGGACGTCATGGCTCACTCTTATTTAGAAAATGGGCAATCGCTAAAATCCTTTATGGATGATAGTGAATACGAATTACTGGACACATATTTAAAGGAAAAAACAGGCACTGGCATGGCGATGTACAATACTGTAAAACCGTTTATGTTAATGACTGTACTTTTGACGGTCTCTTCAGATGAACCATTGGCAAGCTTTGAAATGACCTTATTGAAGATGGCAAAAGAATCGAACAAAGAGGTGGAAGGTCTGGAAACATATGCATCACAAGTCGCTATTTTTGAATATGAATCGTACGAAAAGCAAATTGACGACCTTGTGGAAATGATTCAAAATCCTGACGAAAATAAAGAGCTATATGCAAAAATGGCCAAGCTTTACATCGCCGAAGACATTGAAATACTTTATGATTATATGGATGATTTCATGGACAATGACATTGAAATGTTAAAGAAATTTTTGGACGAACGAAATAATAAATGGATACCAGAAATCGCTAAATTCTCCAAAGAACATTCCGTTTTCTACGGCTTTGGTGCAGGACATTTGGGAGGAAAGCAAGGGGTCATCAATTTATTAAAAGAAGCGGGATATACCGTAACACCAGTTTTAGATTAAAATTAGCAGATTCATCAAGAAGCCTCAATTTAATTGGGGCTTTTTTTATTTGTTCCCATCCCATTCATCATAAAATTGCGCAAGATATAACTCCATAAATTGATGGCGTTTTTCCGCAATTCGTTTTCCGGTTTTTGTATTCATTTTGTCTTTTAAAAGTAGCAGTTTTTCATAGAAATGATTGATGGTTGGTGCGTCAGAAGATTTGTATTCTTCTTTGCTCATATTTAGGTTAGGCTTTATGGAAGGGTCGAATAAGGTTCTGTTTTTAAAGCCACCATAATTAAACGTTCGAGCGATACCTATCGCTCCAAGCGCATCCAATCTGTCTGCATCCTGAACGACATCCAATTCTAGAGACTTGAATTTTTGCGCTTCGTTGCCTCCTTTAAATGATATGTTCTCAATGATATTGATGACATGTTCAATAACTTTGGAATCGACATTTAGACTAAATAAAAATGTACGTGCCAAATTTGGCCCAACAGTTTCATCTCCATCGTGAAATTTACTGTCTGCAATGTCGTGAAGTAATGCGCCAAGTTGAACGACGAAAATATCAACATTTTCATCCCTTGCAATCAACAACGAATTTTTATAAACACGCTCAATATGAAACCAATCGTGACCGCCTTCGGCGTTTTCGAGTTGTTCTTTTACGAAAATGATTGTTCTAGTAATTTGTACTTCGGAACACATAAAACACAGAAATTATGAAACGTAGATGACGCTGATTATTTATGATTTTCGCATATAAAAACGCACGTAAAATCTGCGAAATTCTGCGAATTCTGCGGGAAATTATTATCTTAAAACAGCAGGTTCAACCCACTTAAACT
>JBBSLN010000089.1:0-7633 GCA_038255205.1 Flavobacteriales bacterium | reverse complement strand
TATAGCTGGCATAGATAATTCTGATGGTTGGACAAATGGGGTCACTTCCGTGGACATCAACAATGACGGATTATTGGATATTTATATTTGTAAAACTTCCAATTACTTGAATATCAAAGGCAAAAACGTATTATTTGTCAATAAAGGAATCAAAGATGGTGTTCCTTCCTTTAAAGAGGAATCCCAAATGTATGGATTGGATATTTCCGCATTTTCAACCCAAGCTGTCTTTTTTGATTATGATCTCGACGGCGATTTGGACCTATTCCTGTTAAACCATTCAGTTCATCCCAATCGAACTTACGGCAATGGCAACATCAGGGAATCCATTGATGCACAATCTGGAGATCGGCTTTTTGAAAACAGGAACGGGACTTTTGTGGATGTTTCTGCCGAATCTAAAATTTTTCAGGGCAAGATCGGTTATGGATTGGGGTTGTCTGTTGGAGACTTGAATAATGATAATTACCCTGATTTATACATTGGAAACGATTTTTTTGAAAATGATTATTTGTACATCAACCAAAAAAATGGCTCTTTTAAGGATATCATTTCATCTCATTCTGACAGAATCGGACACACTACACATTACTCCATGGGCAACGCCATAAGCGACCTGAACAATGATGGCTTGTTAGATATTTTATCATTGGACATGCTTCCAGAGGATATAATGACCTATCGAACATCAGGGCAAGAATATCCATACCAAATTTATAATCAATATTTGAAAAATGGTTATAGACCACAATACATGCAAAACACCTTGCAGTTGAATATGGGAAACGAAGCCTTTAGCGAAGTAGCTTTCTTAAGCGGCATTGCCGCCACAGAGTGGTCGTGGAGTCCATTGATAGCCGATTTTGATAATGACGGGAATAAAGACCTATACATTACCAATGGAATCTTAGGCGCTACGAACGATATGGACTTTATCAATTTCATATCCAATGATAAAATTCAAAAGCATTTGGATGAAGGCGTCAGGGAAAAGGATATGGCTTTCATCAAAGATATTCCACAAAAGAAAACCATTAATTATTTTTTTAGGAACAATGGTTATTTAACTTTTGAAAATGTTACTGAACAATGGGCAAAATCAATTCCATCTTTTAGCAATGGAGCGGTTTATGCCGATTTGGACAACGATGGTGATTTAGATATTATCGTCAATAATGTCAATGATAAAGCATTCATTCTGGAGAATACCTTGCAAAATAAACAAGCGTCAAATTACTTAAAGATCAGCTTAATCGGTTCAGAAAAAAATCTATTTGGTATTGGCGCTAAAGTAAAATTATTTGTTAATGGCCAAATTCAAACCCAAGAAAACTATACAACAAACGGATATCTCTCTGCTAAAGAGCCAAAACTGTATTTTGGATTGGGGACTACAACACTAATTGACTCGTTGTACGTTTACTGGCCAGAAGGTAGCGTTCAAAAGCTTATAAACATAAAAAGCAATCAAGAGTTGGTCATTACTATAAAAGACACGATGACTTTTAATTTTTCCAGTCCCAGAAAAAATCCTTTTCTTAAAAAGGAATCTGATTTAATACCCTTTACACACAAAGAACAGAATGCCTTTGATTACAATATCAACCCGCTTATTCCTTATGCCAAAAGCAATGAAGGGCCATCTATATCCGTTATAGACATTAATATGGATGGTCTAGAAGATGTTTTTATTGGTGGTGGAAAAGGCCAACAGAGTTCATTGTTTTTTCAAACAAAAGAAGGCGTTTTTCAAATCGCTCCTAAAGACATATTTGAGGATAACCACGCCATTAATGAAAACACGTCTAGCGTTTTCTTCGATGCGAATAACGATGGTCTTCAAGATTTGTTAATTGTTAATGGTGGTAACGAATTTGAAAATGGGAAACCCTTGACACCTATTTTATACATCAACAAGGAAGGTCGTTTGATTGAAGATGCCGTTCAATTTAAATCGATTGAAACCAACGCATCGAAAGTGACAGTAGTGGATTTAAACAATGATGGCAATTTGGATGTTTGCATTACATCAAACGTCGTCCCTAAGAATTTTGGGGCTATCCCTAAGCAATACTTGTTTTTAAATGATGGTTTGGGGAATTTTAAAGATATCACCAGTTCATTTTCAACTGACTTTCAGACTATTGGCAATGTAGAGGATATTGTGTGGGTGGACATCAATAATGACCAATTTATGGACGCCATTGTGGTAGGATATTGGATGCCAATAACTATCTTTATAAATCAAGAAGGACGGAAACTTATTCGGGAAAAACAGGATGAATTGTCGAAAACCAATGGCTTCTGGAATACCGTAAAGGTGGCAGATTTTGACAATGATGGCGATATGGATTTAATAGTCGGTAATTGGGGGTTGAACACAAGATTAACGGCATCACCAGAGCAACCAATAACACTTTACCTCAATGATTTCGATGATAATGGTAGCTCAGAATCCATTATTACCTATTATTATCAGGGGAAGGAAACACTCTTTGCAAATAAGGATGAATTGGTAAAGAAATTGCCCTATTTGAATAAAAAATTTTTGTCTTACAAAGCTTTTGCTGAAGCGAAGCTTACCGATTTAATTCCAAGCGAAAAATTGAAAAATGCACGAAAAACGCAAGTGTTTGAACTGGCATCTTGTTATTTTGAGAACACCAACGGAACATTCAAAAAACGTCATTTACCCTTATTGACACAAATATCCACCGTCAATGATATCATGGTTGATGATGTCAATGAAGATGGCTTTTTGGATTTGATATTAGTGGGTAACAATACCCATATCAACACACAGCTGGGACGTTTGGATGCATCGTATGGACAGTTGCTATTAAACAATAAAAACGGGTTTTTTTATATGGAAAATCCAAATTTGCAGATCTCTGGGCAATCAGAACACATTGCCAAACTAAAACTTAAAAATAAAAACTATTATATCATTTCAAGAAATAATGAAACGCCAATTTTTTTATCGAAAAATAAGTAAACTAGGATTGGTAATTCTTACAGGTCTTACAATCTATGCTTGTAATACCGATAAAAAAGAATCCAGCAAAGAAGAAGAAGAATATGTTCTTCAAGAGACACTTTTTACGAGTATGTTGCCAGAGCAAACAGGAATTGATTTTATAAACACGGTTGTGAATCAAAAAAACTTCAACATATTTAAATATCGGAATTTTTACAATGGCGGCGGCGTGGCCATTGGCGATATTAACAATGATGGCCTTCCTGACATCTATTTTACCGCTAACATGGGACCAAATAAGTTGTATTTGAATAAAGGAAACTTTGTTTTTGAAGACATTTCAGAATCCGCGGGCGTTATGGGCAATAAACCTTGGTCTACTGGTGTGACGATGGTGGATATCAACCAAGATGGTTTTTTGGACATCTATGTCAGTAACGCAGGTAATTTGGAAGGAAATAACCATGATAATGACCTCTATATCAACAACGGCGATTTGACCTTTACCGAGAAAGCTAAAGACTATAATTTGGCAACCTCCGGCTTCACAACCCAAACAACATTTTTTGACTATGATAAAGATGGCGATTTGGATGCCTACATTCTCAACAATAGTAACATTCCTGTGAGCAGTCTTGGCTATGCACACCAAAGGGACAAGCGCGCACAGGATTGGGAAAATGTACCGGATATTTTTAGAGGCGTGGGCGATATGCTATTGCGAAATGACAACGGCAAATTTACGGATGTAAGTGAAGAAGCAGGCATTTACGGAAGCCTTATAGGATTCGGATTGGGGGTTATGGTTACGGATATCAATAACGATTCGTACCCAGATATTTATATCTCAAATGATTTTTACGAACGCGATTATTTATATATTAACAATCAGGACGGAACTTTTAAGGAGGACATTGAAAACTGGACATCGCATCTTTGTCTGTCCGCAATGGGCGTAGATATCGCTGATGTGAATAATGATGGATTGGCAGATATATTTGTTACGGACATGCTTCCCGAAAATGATCAAAGAACCAAGTCTGTTATGGAATTTGAAGGCTATAATGTTTTTAAACTAAAACAGGGAAAGAGCTTTTTTCAACAGTACATTCAAAACACCTTGCAGCTAAATAATGGCAATAACACCTTTTCAGAAATAGCAAATTTCAGCGGTATTGCAAAAACAGACTGGAGTTGGGCAGGACTTCTTTTTGACATGGATAACGACGGATTCAGGGATATTTTTATAACCAATGGCGTCAACCACGATCTTACGGATTTAGATTTCGTGGATTTCTTTGCCAACGATATCATCCAGAAAATGGCCTTAACGGGGAAAAAACAAGCAATTGATTCCATTATCAATAAAATGCCCCAAAAACCACAACCCAATTACGCCTACAAAAACAACAAGGATTTAACCTTTACGGACGAAACCATCAATTGGGGATTTGAAAAACCAAGCTTTTCAAATGGTGCCGCGTATGCGGATTTGGATAATGATGGCGACTTAGACTTAGTGGTCAACAATGTCAATATGCAGGCATTTGTCTATAGAAACAATTCCGAGCGACTCTCTAAAAACAATTATATCAAACTGAATCTGGAAGGCATTCCATCCAATAAATTTGCCATCGGTAGTACCGTAAAGATCTATCATAAAGATAAAATCATGGTTCAGGAATTGATGCCGACAAGAGGGTTTCAATCTTCAATGGACTATGTGATGACCATTGGTATGGGAAAGGAAACTCTAATTGACTCCATCAGGGTCATTTGGCCAAATGATCAAACACAAAAATTGACCACTATTAAAGTCAATCAATTATTGAATATAAAGCAAAGCGAAGCTACTTCTATATATAAACCTCTAAATCTAAAAAAAGCTAAGCCATTTTTTGAAGCGGTTCCAACTGATTTAGTAAGTCACAAGGAAAATAGTTATTCTGATTTTGATCATGAAGGGCTTATTTCTAAAATGGTATCACAGGAAGGACCTGCTTTGGCGATAGCTGATATTAATAATGATGGTAATGAGGATATTTTTATAGGTGGGGCAAAAGGTGCAAAAGGAAACATATATCTCAACAAATCCAATGGAAAATTGGTGGCGTTAAACGTTAAAGCCTTGTTTGATGACGCGGAGTTAGAAGATACGGCTGCCGCTTTTTTTGACGCTGATAACGATGGCAATATGGATTTAATGGTCGGCACAGGTGGCAATGAAGTGGGTCAGCAATCCACTTATAAAGTTCGATTGTATCTAAATGATGGAAAGGGCAATTTCACAAAGGACACCCGACCAATCCCATTTACCCAAAACAATATTTCCGTAATAGTACCTTATGATTTTGACGGTGACGGTGATATTGATGTCTTTATCGGATCCAGAAGTATAGTTGGCACGTATGGTATCAATCCTCAACATTTGTTTCTGGAAAATAAAGGTGATGGCACATTTATAGACGCCACGCAAAAAGTCGCTTATGATTTGAAAGATGCTGGTATGATAACAGATGCTCAATGGGTGGATATTGATGGCGACGGCAAAAAAGATCTCATAACGGTCTCTGATTGGGGAACTCCGAATATTTACAAAAATTCCGGCCGACGCCTGATAAAACTAAAATCCAATTTGGATGATCTTAAGGGTCTATGGAATGTCGTAGAAGCTTCAGATCTTGATAATGACGGTGACCTCGACCTTATTCTCGGGAATCAGGGAAATAATACGGCCTATAAGTTCAATGCCGAGGAACCCATGAAAATGTTTATCAATGATTATGATAACAATGGAACTATCGAACAAATTTTTACCAGACATCTTGATGGTGGTGATTATCCATTGCATATGAAAAAAGAGCTGACAGCCCAAATTGTCTCTTTAAAAAAGAAAAATCTCAAAGCTTCAGATTATGCAAAACGCAGCATCAATGAATTGTTCCCCGAAATTGATATGAACACTACCATTGTAAAACAAGTAGATATATCAGAATCTGTCATTGCCATCAATGAAGGCAACGGCAACTTTACCATCAAAAAATTGCCGACAATGGTACAATTGTCATGTGTGTGTGGCATTAGTTGTATGGATGTTGACGGCGATGGCTTAATGGATATCGTATTAGGCGGAAATAATTTTGAATTTAAACCGCAATATTCGCGCTTGGATGCCAATTACGGATCGTTATTACTGAATAAAGGAAATAATGAATTCGAATGGGAAGATTATTCCAAAAGCGGATTTTTCGTTCGAAATGAAGTAAAGCACATCGCAAAATTTAAGGATAAGAGCGGAAGTACCTATGTAATAGCAGCAATAAATAATGACATTCCAAAAGTTTTCAAAATCAGTAAATAACATAGTGGCCATTGTGTCGTTAGTGTCTCTTTTTGGCTGTAGTCAAAAAGAGCCTGCTGTATTTTTAAAGATAGATGCTGCAAAGTCCCATATCGATTTTACCAACAGGTTGACTGAGACCAAAGACCTAAGCATACTCGATTATCTGTATTTCTATAATGGCGGCGGCGTGGCTATTGGGGATATCAATGGGGATGGTTTGGCGGATATTTTCTTTTCAGGAAACCAGGTCAAGAACAAATTATATCTCAATAAAGGAGGCATGCAGTTTGAGGATATTTCCAAAAAGGCAGGCATTGAAGGGAATAGTTCCTGGAATACAGGCGTGGCCATGGCAGATGTCAATGGAGACGGGTTGCTGGATATTTATGTCTGTGCGGTAGTGGGAATTAATGGCTTTCACGGACACAATGAACTGTATATCAATAATGGTGATAACACATTTACGGAATCTGCTCAAGAATATGGGTTGGATTTTGACACCTTCAGTTCTTCTGTAGCTTTCTTGGATTATGATTTGGATGGGGATTTGGACATGTACTTGCTCAATCACGCGGTACATACACAAC
This sequence comes from Flavobacteriales bacterium, assembly GCA_038255205.1. GTDB lineage: Bacteria > Bacteroidota > Bacteroidia > Flavobacteriales > Flavobacteriaceae > JBPOFM01. The sequence continues at coordinate 726 of JBBSLN010000089.1, read as the reverse complement.
AATCTTTTGGGAAGGCAGATTTAAGATATCAAAGAAATTATCAATCTGGAGACCGTTTATTGCGAAATGATAACGGCAAGTTTACCGACGTTAGCGAAGAAGCCGGCATTTTTGGCGGTGCCAATGGCTATGGTTTAGGTTTGGCAGTTGCAGATTTTAACCAAGATGGCTATCCGGATATTTATGTTGGCAATGATTTTCATGAAGATGATTATTACTATATAAACAATGGGGACGGTACCTTTACGGATGAAATGCGAACGTCTTTCGGCCACACGTCAAAATTCTCAATGGGTAATGACGTTGCAGACATCAATCATGATGGTTTACCGGATATCCTCACTTTAGATATGAATGCTGAAGATGAGACAGTTCTGAAGGCTTCTGAAGGTGATGAAGATATTCAAATTCAGAAATTACGCACCGATCAATATGGGTATTATCATCAATTCATGCGCAATATGATGCAAGTGAATCAGCCTGATGGCAGCTTTCAAGAAACTGCTCTATTAAGTGGTGTGGCGTCAACGGATTGGAGTTGGAGCGCGTTATTTGGAGACTATAACCAAGATGGCGAACAGGATTTGTTTATATCCAATGGCATTGAGAGACGGCCAAATGATCTCGATTACATCAAATATGTGTCCAATGACCAAATCGTAAAAAAAATTGATAATACCAATTTAGTCGATCAGGAAGCCTTGTTAAAAATGCCTTCGGGGAAAG
>JBBSLN010000088.1:0-7637 GCA_038255205.1 Flavobacteriales bacterium | reverse complement strand
TCCATGGGAATCATCCATCAGAAATTGTATCAAGGTGAAAACTTGGGCCGTATCGAAATGAAAGATTACTTCTTGAATCTTGGTGAAGGTATTTTGGATACTTTCAATGCGGAAGATAAAGTAAAAATCGAATGTGCCATGGATCATTTGGAATTGGACGTCGACACCGCTGTGCCTATTGGTTTAATCGTAAATGAATTACTTACGAATGCTTTGAAATACGCTTTCCCAAATGATGGCAAAGGAAACATTCTTATAAGTCTATCACAATCCACACCAGAAACACTTACCTTAAAAGTTGCGGACAATGGCGTAGGAAAGGTAATCGGCTTGTCTCCCATAGGAACTGGATTTGGCACACAGCTCATAAAATTATTAACGCAACAACTCGACGGTAAAATGTTTGAAGAGCACGACAACGGAACCTCTATCTTGTTTCAATTTAAAACTAAACCTGCAGCATAATGGGACAACCGATTAAAATATTGATTGTCGAAGATGAAATGATAATCGCGGCAAACATTTCATTGCAACTCTCTGCTTTGGGTTATGAGGTTACAGGCATTATTCCCCGTGGTGAAGAGGCATTGATAAGCATTAAACAAAACCAACCAGATATAGTATTGATGGATATTTCCTTAAAAGGTGAAATTGATGGCGTGGAAACGGCCCAAATCATGCAAAAGGATTTTGACATTCCCATCATATATCTCACCGCAAATGCCGATGATGCAAATTTCAACAGAGCAAAATTGACCCATCCATATTCATTTATATCAAAGCCCTTCAAAAAATTGGATTTGCAACGTGCCATCGAACTGACGGTAAACCGAATGCAGTCTAATAAAGAAATTATTAAAAATTCCACTGAAAATGCAATGTCACCATTTATTTTGAGCGATTGTATTTTTGTTCGACATCACGAAAAAATGGTAAAGGTTGATATCAAGGATATTCTTTATATAGAAGCCGAGCGCAATTACTGCCGTATCTATTCCAAAGGCAAAGAATATTTGTTGGTAATGACGCTGAAAGATATGGACGAAAAATTACCAAATCGTCATTTTATTAGAGTCCATCGCTCTTTTATTGTCAACATTTCCCAGATTGATGAGGTCGCCACCAGCCACATTGTTATTGCAAGAAAAGCCATTCCTGTAAACAAAGTGTTGAAAGAAGAATTGCTCCACCGCTTGCAGACGATTTAAGATCACAAAATCCATTTTCAACAAAAACAGCTTCCGATAAAAAAAATGATGGGTTCGGACAAAATATGTCTCGTTTCGTCCTTAAGCGGTTTCATGGCCTTATGATTATCAGTAATTTAGGATAGTATTAATTAACCATTTAAACGCTATCAACCATGAAAACTTTAAAAAAAATCACATTATTATTAACGATGTTACTTATGACATCTCATTTCGCAAGTGCACAAAACCAGACCTTTTGGATTCATGCAGATCATGTTAAACCATCCAAGCAGGCGGAATACGAACAGGTATCAAAAGATTATGTTGAAGCTTGCAAAAAACATGATCTTAAAAATTCCGATTGGACAACGGCCCATGTTGATGACGGCACGTACTTGAGCATTACGCCAATTACAAACATGGCCGATCTGGACAAAAACACATTGGCACCTTTAAGGGAAAAAATGGGAGAAGATAACTTTAGTGCCATTTTTAAACGATTCAATGATTGCTATGACAAACATGGGGATTATATTGTAACATTAAACAGCGAGCTCTCCTATATGCCTGATGGGTTGACATTGAACACACCTGGTCAGGACTACAGAAAATGGCATTTTTTGTATGTGACACCTGCAAACTCCCAAGCGCTTCGAGCAAAAATTAAAGAAATCCAAGCACTCTTTGTAAAGAAAGGTTCCAAAGAACATTATAGAATGTACCATAGCGGATTTGGCACCATGGGCGAGTATTATTTGGCAGTGATTTCTGCAAAAGATGAACAATCTTATGCAAAAGCAAGTACAGAAAATGATGTGTTACTTGGCGATGAAGGCAAAAAACTATTTGCCGAAATGTTCGCCTTGTTAGATCGCTACGAAGTAAAAACGGGCAATATGCGTCCGGAGTTAGGATATACCGCAAAAAAATAACCAACCAGACCTTAAACCTCATGGGTAATTATAGCCTATGAGGTCTATACTCATCAAGACATCATGAAATCTTACCAAATTTTAATGTTTACGTTTTTGATGAACCTTTGTTTGGTAGTAAATCTACAGGCGTAAAGCACTCAAAACAATATGGCTGCTGTGAAGCGTATTTATGAGGCCGTCAAAAATTATGACACCTCAACTCTCAATGCTGAACTGGTGGCAAAAATGAAGGAACAAGAGACGGAGGTGGCTGTTGAAGCTACTGATAGGTATCACATTTCACTTCTTGCCATACTTGAAAATAGGTGGGAAGAAGTCACCTTGAACAATCTGAACATCCTAGAACTTGAGGAAAATAAAGTCTTGGCAACCGGTGAGTTTTCAGGGCGTCAAACAACAGAATGTGAATTTATTACCACGAATTTCAGACATGTTTGGTCGATACAGGAAGGCAACATCATCAATTTTAAAGAACAGATAAAACAATAAAAATCATGCAATTACAAAAAATTAACTGGCTAATAGTATGGGTAGTGGTTTGTTTTGTGTATCAAACGCAAGCACAGGTCGCCAAAGAAAATGTTGTGATAATTAATGGTATTTATGATGCCATCGAAAATAAAGACACACCAACGCTTATTGCAAACTGGGTGCCAGACATGAAATGGTACCAATCTACAAACCATTTCAATGAAACTGAACCGTATGCTTCTGATAATAAAATTCTCAATGATGCCTATGCACTTATGGAAAATGAATGGGAAAATGTCATCTTCAAAAATATGAACATTCAAGAAATTGAAGAAAATGTGGTTTTAGTAACTGGAACATTAACGGGTCGCAAAGCAAAAGAATCCGCAATAATTTCATCCGAATTTCATCACTTATGGTGGTTAAAGGATGGTAAAGTGATCAAATTTTTAGAATAACCAATTAAATCAAATATTATGAAAAAATTATTAATTCTTGGACTTGCAATAGTCCTATTTACAGCCTGTGATCAAAAAGACACACGCTACACACAGAATTCCCCAGAAATCGATACCTACAAAAAGTTAATGGATGATTACAAAAAACTGAATTGGGAAAACATGCCCAAACACTATGCCGATACTGCAAAAATATCCAACAATGTAATTAAAGAAAAAGGACTTACCGTTGCACAAGCAATAGAAAAAAACCAGGAAGACGCAGCCTTGTTCACATGGGTTGTTGAAAAAGAAGAATATGAAATGGTGGTGACTGATGACGAGGAAACTTGGGTCAATTTTTGGGGATTATGGAAAGGAACCATGAAATCTTCAAATAAAGAATACGACATTCCTTTTCATAGTACAGCACGCTTTATAGATGGAAAAATAGTAGAAGAACATGGTTACTGGGATAACTCTGAAATTATATCCGACTTACTACAACTCGAAAGTGATGCAGTAAATACAACCAATGATTCAATTGTACAATAATCACAACATAACAGGCAGAAGTTTTTTGTGGAGACAAGCTTGGCAATATTGATCAATCGATTTTTAGTTTTAGTGTTTCAAAAAGTCAATTAACCAAAGCTATTGCCAACTGCCTGTTTATATTCAATCAAAAAATTAACAGTTAATTAAAACCTTACCTTCTGAATTATCGGGAAGGCTTTATATATGAAAAAAGTAGGCATCATAGGTGGTTCAGGCTTCATAGGAAGCCATATCACCAAACGGTTTTTAGAAAACGGTTTTGAGGTAAAGGTTTCATCAACCGATATTTCAAAACAGGAAAAGTATGAGCATCTGATGGAATTAAATCATTCTGACCATTTATACATCAGCGAGCTCAATGTTGAAAATAAGACACAACTAAAGGATTTTGTAAAGGATTGTGACATCGTAATTCATGGTGGCACACCCTTTCAATTGGATTTTAAAGACGCAAAAACCGAGCTTTTTGACCCTACCATTAAAGGGACTGAAAATTTTCTGGAAGTCATTAACGAAACTCCCACAGTGGATAAGGTAGTTCTAATTGCTTCCGTTGGCGCTTGGAACACTAATTTTCCTTTACCTGCCGGAGGAAAAATGTCAACGGACACCTTTAGTGAAAAAGACACACCTTTTATGAGCGAGGAAAGCCATCCGTATGCACAGGCCAAATTTATTGCCAACCAAACGGTCAATTCATATATCAAAAAACATCCTAATTTAGATTTTGAGATCACAAGTGTATCACCAGTAATGGTCATGGGAAAATCATTGAGCAACCGAAATGATTCAACTTCTACAGGAATGCAATTCTTATTTAAGAACAAGATTGCCCCTAACCCATTTATACAAATGTTTTATGATACAGATATTGAATTGGCAATTATCGATGTAAAAGATGTAGCGGAAGGCGTTTATAAAGCGGCAACCATTTCGGGTTTGCACGGCAAGAATTATTTGCTTTCTAGCGAAACCTACCCAGTTTCTGATGTCTCGTTAATGTTGAACGGTCTAAAACCAAAGTACCCTGCGAAAATCATTTACCAAAACCGTATGGCAGAACGCGAGCTCGGATTACCGTTTTTATCGGTAAAAGAAACTTTAAGTTAATACTCAAATTAAACTAAAATGGATAAAACAAGAATTATCAGCCTATTAACATTACTTCTTCTTTCCAATTTTACGAAAGCACAAACTACTGAAGCCCATATAAAAGAGGCATGGCAGATGGAAGAGCAGTACTGGGACTATGTCCAAAAAATCGACACCATTTCTTATAAAAAATTATGGCATGAGAATTTTATGGGTTATCCGAGTTTTGGGGATGGTGTTTCGGGAAAAAGCAAGATTGCCAGTTGGATTCCAAAATTACACGAAGACCCAAACTTAAACTTCAGCTATAAACTCTACAAGAAAGGAGTCAACGCCATCGACGATGTTGTCATTGTTTTTTATGATGCTGACGAAATCTGGGCAGATCAACAAAATACGGTCATCAAAAAAGAACGGTTCAAGTTTACACACACTTGGAAAAAATATGGAAATACGTGGCTTATTCTGGGAGGAATGGCAGCCAAGAAAGATTGAAACCTCAATTATATAGAGTCATTAAACAATAAATTTTAAAATATGAAAAACGTGAAAAAACATTGGTCAAAAAAAGAACTGAAAATATACATCCTATTGTTTTGCGCAAAGGTTGACCAAGTCGAAACAGCCGAGGAAATAGAATTGATAAAATCCAAAACTGACCCGGAAACATTTGACAAATTGTACACTGAATTTTGTGACGATGATGAGGACGCCTGTTTCGAAAAAATAGAAGATGCCATTGGAAAATATCCATTTTCCCCACGGGAAATTGCCGAGATTAAAAAGGAAGTCATGGCCGTATTCATTTCGGATAAAAAATTCGAGATGAAGGAACGCTATCTGGACAAAGTGCTTGACAATGTTTTGTATTGAATAACGGAAACCGCAAATTAATATGGCTATTATGAAAAGTGCAAAAACTATTTACCTCGTTCTAATAAGCTTACTGGCGATTTCATTCATCAACTGTGAAGAATCAAATGAGAAAAAAATAAACAGCACTATGAAACTAATCGGAAAAGACTTCGGAAAAAAATATGCCAATGCGTGGTCTGGACAGAATGCTGTCGCTTATTCAAAATTCTTTGCGTCCAACGGTTCATTAAAAGTCAATACTGAAACGCCAGCAGTTGGTCGAGAGGCCATCGCTAAAGTTGCTCAAAGTTTTATGACGGCTTTTCCAGATATGGCTGTGGCGTTGGACAGTTTCCCAATCACGTCAACAGGAGCAGAATTCCATTGGACACTGACAGGTATCAATTCTGGTCCAAAAGGCACTGGCAACAAAGTGCACATCAGTGGTGTGGAACGATTGAAATTTGATAAGGAAGGACTGATTACCGAATCTGTTGGCAGTTTTGATGAAGCCGAATACAATAAACAACTAAACCTTAAATAGAAAATTCAAATCAAATTAATCATAAAAACCATTAAAAATGAAAACAACAACTCTATTAACAGTATTAATTTTTGTCAGCATTACAACAGCATATGCAAAAAAAAAAACAAATGGAACAGTTTACATCGATCATCCAGCAATTGAAACTGTTGAAGCCATGACCAAATCGTTTGTAAGTGGCGATTCTACTAAAGTAGCCAGTTATTTGGCGGATGAATTTAGAGCTATTAATGGCGTTAGCACCAATGCCAACGATAAAGGTCAAGACAAGGCATCGTTTGCACGAAACGCAAAAAATTGGCAAAACTCGCTTGATTATTTTTCTATAACACGTGCAGATGGCGCATATCCAGATGCTATTGAATATAAAGATGAAAATCAAAAGGATGTGGTTTGGGTGCAAACTTGGGAGGTCTTAAAAGGGGTTCACAAAAAAACTGGTGTCAAAGTAAATATGCCAATACACCGACTTTACACCGTCAATAAAGACAACAAAATCAGAAGGGTTATCACCTATTCAAATTCTAGCATTGGTGATGAAATTCGTCAAAGTAATATTGAAAGAACGAATGGCACAATATATAATCATCATGAAAATATTAACACCGTACGGAAAATGATTTATGCCGTTGAAAACAAAGATTTGGAAAAAGCCTATAGTTTTTATGATGACAACGCTCAATTCACCAATACAGATTCTAGCGATGGCAAAGATCTTTCATTGGCCGAACAAAAAGCGCAGGACAAAATGTTTTTGGACAATTTCGAAGTTGCAAGCGCAGATATGGTTGGCTATCCAGATTATTTACACTATGAGTTAGATGATGCTCGAGTTGTAATGTCATGGTGGAATTATAACCTAATAAGAAAAACGGACAAAAAGAAAATGACCCTTCCCGTTCATTACATAAATGGATTCAACAAAGAAGGCAAGATAATTTCCGAAACCGCTTACTACAATGCAGCTCTATTAAGTCAAAAATAAACTCAAAAAAAGAGCGATAGCTATCATTAAATATCGCTCGTTTCATATATAAAAAAATTTTAAAATCAAATTAAGATGAATCTAAAAACACAAATCATTTTAGCCATTGCTTTTTTAAGCATCACATCAACATTCGCCCAAAAAAGCAACCTCGACAAAGACATTAAAATGTACAACCAAGTTTGGGACGACATCGTCAACAAAGGACAGATTGACCTTATAAACGAGAAAAATTTCGACACAAACATCGTCATGGTCACAAGTCCAGAAAACATTGTTGGCATTGATGGGTTCAAAGCCTATTACCAAAACTTTCTTACTGGATTCTCCGACATTACATTCACGGTTAAAAACGTCTTTGGACAAGGCGACCAACTTGTAAAGCATTGGAATTTCAAAGGAAAGCATACAGGTGATTTTTTCGGAATCCCTGCCACAGGAAATACAGTGGATGTGGAAGGTGTTACCATCGCAAAAATGAAAAACGGCAAGATTGCCAAAGAACAGGATTTTATGGATAATTCTGTATTCATGCAACAATTGGGACTGACTTCCAATCCAGAAAATGTT
>JBBSLN010000087.1:0-7643 GCA_038255205.1 Flavobacteriales bacterium | reverse complement strand
TGTTTGTTCAAATCTGCCCAACGTGTGTCTTGATTCATTTCACTGGCTAAAACCAGTTTTTGCCAAAGACGTTTAGGTAATTCAAATTGAGTTGATTTGAATACGGTTTTCTTTGCTAAATCATGTTTTAATTCTTTCAATCCTTCTAAACAATCTTCAAAAGATTTCCTTATAAAATTGACTTCAATATCAAAATTATAATGTCGTTTTGCGAGTTCTATAGCACCAAATGCGGAGAGTTTTAAAATTGCTGGAGCGCTCATCCCAACGTGAGTTATCAGTAAAGGGCCCTCGCTCCATAAATCAGTTTCTAATACTTTGAGCTCAACATTCAGTGCTACCACACCAGGAATATCTTGAATGCGCTCATCTTTGATATCAAAAGTGAAGAGCGACGGAACTGCTTGAGAAATGGTATGTCCTAATGTTTCAAGAAGATTCCAGATTTTTGGGTTACTTCCCGTGGCGATTATTAGTTTGTCGCAATAGAACTCTTCGGATTGAGTTTCTAATTTAAATCGTTGATTCATCTTATTGATTTGATGCTTCTCTTCAGAAGTTTCAGAATCGCACGAGGTGATAGGAGTTATTGCTTTTACGGAATGATTGTACAGTATTTTTACCTTGTGTTTTTTAGCTTCACTCAAAAAACAATCGATAATAGTTTGGGAAGAGTTGGATACAGGAAACATACGTCCATCTTCTTCTATCTTGAGTTCGACACCTCGCTTTTCAAACCATTCGATGGTTTCGCCAGTCATGAATTGATGGAAAGGTCCCAATAGTTCTTTTTCGCCACGCGGATAATTGAGCACTAATTCTGAAGGAATGAATTCGGCATGTGTGACGTTGCATCTCCCACCACCAGAAATTTTAACTTTTTGCAGACCTTCTTTACCTCGTTCTAAAATGGCAACTGACAGTTTTGGATTTTGCTCGGCTATATTGATAGCAGCAAAAAATCCTGCAGCTCCTCCTCCGACAATTATAATATCCTTTTGATTCATAATCTATTCGGGAAATCGGAAATGATTCCGTCCACACCGTACGATATAATTCGTTTAATAGGTTTTAAGTTGTTGGCTCCATAAGTGAATACTTTAAAATCTTCTTTTAAATGTTCAACTATTTCTTGGGTTAACATTGTGTAATCTGGATGTATTGAAACAGCTTTAATTGTTTTGGCAAAACTAACGGCCTCATCAAGATTAGTATCGACTAGGACACCTAACGGTATTTTATCGTTACTCTCAAAAACAGTCTGTAATAACTCCTTTTGGAAACTAGAAACTAGAATATTCTTATAATCCCATCCTTTTTTTTCAACAAAAAATTCAATTAATCGACTCGCTTCTTTTGCAGTATCGTGGCCTTTTAATTCAATATTTAATAGACACCTATTGTTTATAAACGTCAAAACTTCCGATAATGTTGGAATTTGGCTATGTCCTTTAACCACCATTTGTTTTAATTGATTAAGTGTATGTTTACAAATTTCACCGGTACCGTCGGTCATTCTATCTACTGTAAAATCGTGAAAAACAACTAGCTGACCAGAAGCACATCTATGCACATCTATTTCGATACCATCAACTCCTAAATCCAGTGCTTTTTGAATGGATTCCAGGGTGTTTTCAGCAACATGTCCTTTTGCTCCTCGATGTCCTATTTTTAAAAAATCATGTTTCATAATTTTGGTCGCATTAAGCCTTCTTGCGCTACAGAAGCAATTAACTTTCCGTCTCTCGAAAAAATGTTCCCTTTCGCGAAACCTCTAGCACTTGAAGTGTTTGGTGATTCAATGGAATATAATAGCCAATCGTCAAAATCAAAATCCCTGAAATACCACATGGAATGATCTAAACTTGCGGTCTGGGTGTTTCCCCAATGAGCTTTACTCGCATGACGGTTCATGGCCGCTGCCAAAATACTATAGTCGGAAATGTAGGTCAGTATTTGCTGTTTTGAAGCTAAATCAAGCTTCGTAGTAACACCCTTTAGCTTGAACCATACATTCGTAAAAGGTGGCAAATCCTTTTTATTATATGGGTTGACCACTTCGACTGGTTTAAATTCCAACGGTCGTTCCATTCCCATAAATCCTTTGGTTCTTGGCGGAATCGCGTCACCAAATTTGTGCAACATATCTGTCCAACTCATTAAATCTTCAGGTTGTTCTATGTTTTTAGGCATATCGATTTGATGGTCATATCCTTCTTCTTTCTTGTGAAATGAAGCCGATAAAATAAAAATGGTTATTTCCCCTTGATGCGCTGTAACTCTACGCACCGAAAAACTGCCACCATCGCGAACGATGCTCACACTATAGATTATCGGAACCTCTAAATTCCCAGGCTCAAGAAAATAGGAATGCATTGAATGCAGCACTCTTCCATTGGTAACCGTCCTACATACTGCATTAATGGCTTGCCCCAAAACTTGGCCTCCGAATACATTCGGGCTTCCCACAGTTTTGCTTAAACCTTTAAATTCTGTTTCGCTAATCTTTTCTAACGCCAAAAGATTCATCAAATCATTAACAGTCGTCATAACTAATTGTTATTTAAGCCAAAATTATTAAAATCCTTGATGCCATGAAGGGTATTTTATAATTAGTTTAAGAATTAAAATTTTTGATTCATTTTTTATCGTTTTATATTGACCTAAAATTATAAAACATGTTTTTTAAACAATCATTTTTGAGTGCCTTGTTATTACTGTCATGTGACAATGGGAAACTTGAGGTCGTCGCTAACATTCCGAACCATTTAAAAGAAGTTTCAGCGGTTGAAACCACCTCAACATCTGCTTTCATTTGGATGATAGAAGATGCTGGAAATGATAACCACATCTATGGTATGGATGACAAGGGAAGCATTAAAAAAGACCTAACCGTGCTCAATTCCGAAAATATTGATTGGGAAGATTTGACCTCGGATAGGGATGGCAATCTGTATATAGGCGACTTTGGGAATAATTCCAGAAAAAGAAAATCATTCACGATATATAAATTGGCCAATCCAGAAAATGCGACTGACAAAATTACGGCTGAAAAAATCAATTTCGAGCTTCCAAAAGGCATGAAGTCGGAGGATTTTGAGGCGTTTTTTGTCTTTAATAACAATTTCTACATTTTTACCAAGGAGACAAAAAAGTGCCTGTTATTGAAGGTGCCAAATCAAGTGGGTAACCACACAGCGGTATTGGTTGAGGAATTCAATCTGGACGGGAAGCATAACCGTATCACTTCAGCGGATATTAGTGATGATGACAAAACCGTCGTCTTACTGAATCATGATAAAGTATGGAAAATCAGCAACTTTGAATCTGATGAATTTTTTAATGGTACTGTGGAGGAATTGAAGTTTGGTCATGATTCACAGAAGGAAGGCGTTTGTTTTAAGAACAACTCAACGCTTTATATAACAGATGAAAGTAATGGTGCTGAAGGAAGTAACATATACAAATTCAAGCTCATCAAAAACGAACTCCCAACCCAAAAGTAAATCGTGCGCCTTCATCGCCAGTAAACAGACTAAAGGTTCCAGATAAAGATTCCGCCGCAGTAAGGCGGAGACCGCCTCCGTAATCGTTGTGCCATTTGTCAGAGAAGTCGCTTTTTTGCCAAACCCTGCCAAGATCACCACCTCCGAATATTCCTAACTGAAGCGGTAAAATTCTCGTTTTGAATGATGGGAAATAGTAATGGATGTCCGCACCACCTACTAATGAGTTTTTTCCTGTAAAACGTTCAGCCCTGTAGCCTCTCAATCCTGTTTCACCGCCCAAATTTGCAGCTTGATAAAACAGATATTCTTTACCAATACGCAACTGTGTGCGGAGGTTGGTACGCAGCGTTAATTTTTTGTTTTTGATCAAAGCGTTGTAAAACTCAACTTCGGAGTTTAAAAAGCCGTACACCATATCGACATCCTGGAGATTGGTCTTGGCTCCAACATTAATATTGAATTTCATTGCCTTGGCAGGGTTGATTTTGTTGTCTGTACTATAATAATCGTATTCTGCTGAGAGCGAGCCAAAATAGGCTCTTTCATAAAAGTCTTCATTTGAAGGTGAGATTATATCGGTGATAAAACGATCATTTGTGTCTTCGATTTCAACGCCTTCAAACGCCGCCTTAAAGCCATAATCACTACCAAAAGCAGACCGTTTTAAAATTCCGATATGACCGGAATATATACTGTGATTGACTCTGTTATAATTATAGTCATCGTCATTGTTGATGGTTTCGTTGCCAAACCCGAAAAAGTTGTGAGTATAGTTGTCATTGGTAACGGTTCCACCGATACCAAGATTCCAGTCAAAGAAAAAATTGGCAAATTCACCTTCATAATCCAATCTAAAACCACTGGTTGCAGAGTCGTAGCCAGCATTAAACGTATGCTGCTGTGAGAATGGATTGCGTTGGAATCCGTTAACGGTGTAGGCCACAGATGCACGAAGCATAAGGCCATCATCTGGGTTAAAACCCAATCCAGGAGTAATGCCAACGGATTTTGATATATTCTTTTCAAAGTTAAAAAGATTGAGATTATAGACATCCGTAAATTTAAAATGTGCACCATTCTCTGCCAGCACGGTGTTTTCTTTAGATCTATGATCGTAGACCTTTACACGCCTTCCCTCATTGATCAGATAGGTGTCGTTGCCTTGACCACCTATCAGACGAGTAAAAATTAAGTTATTGGCTTTCCCATTTACTTCAAAAATATCATCATCGTCCAGTCCATAGATCCAAAGTTCTTTAGTCGTTCGTTTGTCGTATACCCTATCTATAAATGGTTCACTTTTTCCACCATTTTTTAACCTTGATATTTTGACACTGGTTAAGTTGTCATCAATTCTTGTTACTTCTATGTAATCATCTTTGTCTGTACCAGTTAAAACGACCAATTCATTGAGATATGAATAGTATCTTTCTGCAATATCCTGAAGATTGCCTCGTCTTCCTTTTAACTTGAGTTTGATGTCGCCTATAATACTATCTTGCACTGCAGCAGGCACATTGTTAAAAGCCTTTTCTATGACCTCATCGGTAATATTGTCCTGTAGAAATTTTGCTTGTTTTAGCCAAGCCTCCTTTTCAGACTGTTGTATCACAACTCGATCTAATTTTACACCAGCACTGTTCATCCATTTGATATCGCTGAGTTCAGCATCATAGACTTGTAATTGTCTAGCAGAACCAGCAATGAAACGTACGATATCCAGAAGTGTACCGTCGAAATTTGAAAACACTTGATCTCTATCTCGTGGAATTGGCTTGTAAACGCGATCTCCATTCTTTTGATTGAATTGTGCCCAACGCCATTGATCCTGATGTCGATCCCAGTCTCCAACAAGCATGTCAAATAATCGTGCACGTATGTATGCATTTTCGTCGATCTTATATTTCTCATCTTCCCTCACTTTTTCGATAATGTCGAAGGTACTCTCGATATCATCAGCATAACCGAAATTGCGCTCGTCGGTGTAGGCTTCTTCAGGACGCTCTTCGATCATATAAAGTTCTCCTCCATACTCGTCGTTATATTCTCCTAAATATTCATGTTTGGGTATATAAAATATTTCAGGATTGGTATGATATATTTTTGCGGCATCAGACAATTCTGGGATTGCCATAAAAGCATAAGGATGCGCTGCAGTATAGAAGTCCAATATCAGACTTTCAATTTCTGTCTGTTCATAATCACTTTGCACATATGAATTCTTAAATAAAACCGTTTCCAAATATTGTGTAGCACTTTTTCTTAACGATCGCATGTTCAATTCTTTGCCATCTTTAGTTTTTAAGCGAAGGGATTTGGTTTGATGGCCTCCTCCAGCCCGAACAACTTCCAATCCTCCGTAAAGGGTGTCTAATGTTGCTACTTTTGCTTTGATTTTTTTGCTGTAAATAGTTCTATAACGATCTCCTAAAAGCAATTCGTAAACTGAAGATTTATCTGTTTCTTCATTAGAGTAGATGGACACTTCGACCTCTTTGGGAAATGTTGTGGGAAGCTCTGATGTGTCAAAAGATTGTTTGGGTGAATATACTTCTTTTTGAAATAGTAATTTAGGCACATTATTTTCTGAGCCAAAATACTGTACCCACGAACTACCATCCTTAAATACCGTCAAAACAGCAAATCCTTGTAAGCCGTATGAAAATACGCCATGGTTGAATAAATTTGCGAATGAATCCTTTGATCCAGATCCTGAAACTATCTGTTTTATAGTTCCTGTATCTATGTATTGCAGTGTATGTTCATGTCCCGAAACAAAAACGATGTTTCCACTTTCTGTGGCGATAGTTTGTAAACGGTTCATCAAGTCATTATAGAGCTCGTTATATCTATCTTGGATGGAAATACCACCTTGGGTTCTTATCTGTGTCAGCAATGAAGAAATTATTGGAACAGGTATGTTTTTCTGAACCGGAAATAAATGTTTTTTAAGTGCAAACTGGCCACCGTGGACACCATTGGTGAACATGGGATGATGCATTGCAAAGACCACTGTTTTTCCCTGTGCTTTTTTAATTTCACCTTCAAGTTCCTGCATCAAGCGTTCACGAGTTTTAATCTCGCAACCATCATTGATTGTTGGATGAAAATCCCAGTTTTCTAAATACCATTGTGAATCAATGATTATTAGTTGAATGGTCTCGCCAACATCAATACTCTCTAAAGGGCATCCATTTGACGGAAAGAAGCTATCCTTACCTAAAAACTCTTCAATATATTTCTCTTCCAATCTAACGCCAGTGACGCCACCAGCATACCACTCGTGATTCCCAGGAATGAAAATAGTCTGTCCTTTAAAATCTTCGACAGCTTTTATTTGGGCATTCAGCATGTTTTCAGCTTCACCTCTATTCTTTCTTTCTTTTATAGGTAATCCGGCAGGGTAGATATTGTCACCCAAATAAAAAGTGAAATCTCCTTTTGTGTCTTTATCTGCGATATACTTTTTGAAGGCTGTCAACCCTTGCGACATCCCATTGGGAGGTGATAGACCTGCATCACCCACGAGGTAGAATGTTTTATCCACTTCCTTTTCAGGGAATACATTATCCTTGTCTTTCTCATCTATGTATTGTGGCTTGTAGGTCGCACAAGCATTTATTAAAAAAGTGATTGTTAGAACAATAAGTATTCTGGTAATTCGATTCATTAGTTAAAATTTCTTTTAAATTTTGTTTGGCATTTGTCAATAAAATTAAGAATCAAGATTTTTCCCAAAGACTGTCGGTAAAATAATGTTTGCAATCCAAAAAATGCTGATTGACCACAAACCCTGTTTTTTGTGCCATATTTTCAATTTCCGAAGGCGTATATTTCTTTGATAATTCTGTCCAAATTAATTCATTTTGGTCAAATTCAATAATTTTCTCGAGGTTTTTTAAGTGCACAGTTTGTTTTTTCAAACTTACCAAATAGCTTTTAACTTCTCCTGTAATAGCATCATATTGACAATAAAAATCGAAATCATCAATTTTGAAATCGGCATCGAATTCACGGTTGATTCGTATTAATAAGTTGATGTTGAATCGCTTTGTAATGCCATTCGGGTCAAAATACGCCTGACGTATGGTCAAAGGATTCTTTTTCAAATCGATTCCAATGAGCAATTTATCG
>JBBSLN010000086.1:0-7648 GCA_038255205.1 Flavobacteriales bacterium | reverse complement strand
TTACCACAAAACTGGTCTCAGCAAAAACACATGAGCCAGTGGCCGCTGTGTAAACATAAATCGTCTGGGTGCTTGTGATCATATCGCCAGCACTCAGTGCATCTCCCGTTCCGCCTGCTCCTGTGAAGTAACTTCCATTGGTCAATGCCAACAATGTGTAACTATCGCACGACTCTACATCGTCCAGATCATCTGCCAGTGGTGTATCGTGGATCGTTACCACAAAACTGGTCTCAGCAAAAACACATGAGCCAGTGGCCGCTGTGTAAACATAAATCGTCTGGGTGCTTGTAATCATATCGCCAGCACTCAGCGCATCTCCCATTCCGCCTGCTTCTGTGAAGTAATTTCCATTGGTCAATGCCAACAATGTGTAACTATCACATGACTCTACATCGTCTAGGTCATCTGCCAGTGGTGTATCGTTGATCGTTACCACAAAACTGGTCTCAGCCGAAACACATGAGCCAGTGGCCGCTGTGTAAACATAAATCGTCTGGGTGCCTGTGATCATATCGCCAGCACTCAGCGCATCTCCCGTTCCGCCTGCTCCTGTGAAGTAATTTCCATTGGTCAATGCCAACAATGTGTAACTATCACACGACTCTACATCATCCAGATCATCTGCCAGTGGTGTATCGTTGATCGTGACCACAAAACTGGTCTCAGCTGCAACGCATGAGCCGGTAGCCGCTGTATAAACATAAATCGTCTGGGTGCTTGTGATTAAATCGCCGGCACTCAATGCATCTCCCGTTCCGCCTGCTTCTGTGAAGTAATTTCCATTGGTCAATACCGGTAACTCATACTCGTCACATGCCTCTACATCTTCAGGGTCGTCGGCTACCGGTGTTTCGCTGGCAGTGATTGTTATTAATTGGTCACAACTTTGCACAATGACAATTGCATCTGATCCTGCTCCTGCGTCTAAATATGATAAGGTATAGGTTCTGGTAATGGATATTACACCATCTTCATTAATATCATCACAATCTATTTCTCCAAAATCTTGAGACTCCAGAATCAAAGGAAAATCACATACCTCGCTAAGATTGAAGATTCTTTCAATATTTTCTAATGTATTTGCTAGTGGAGCAGGTATACCGCAAGAATCACTATCACAATACTCACCGACAAAATCTTCGAAGGTATCATCGCATGTTACATCAATTACACATGGTGGTTTCTGACGACAAGCGTTGCATATTGAAACGCTTGCATTAGAGTTAACACATAGATATAAAAATATTTGATTCTGCCCTTCAGGAAAATCGAATCGAATGTTAGTTTGAGATCCGCCGTCTGAAAGACTTCTACAGGTAATTCCGTCAAAATAATAGGAACCGTCCAACTCTCCGTTGCAGCCTGCCCCTTGACCAACATCTAGCGTGAAAAAGTCTGTAACAGAAGACGCACTCCTTTCGAAAACAAATTCATAACAGTTTAATCCAGTATCGTCTTTACAAGATAGCCTTTGGTTAATATCTCCTAAAAAACCCGCAGTACCTTCCCCACAAAAAGGAAGTGTGTCAACATTGACGGTAGTTGTCTGACCAGCGCAGGTATTAGGTGGAGGACATCCCTGTGCAAACATTTCCGCACTGGGCATAAAAAATGCCGCCATAAACAGGCAGCCATAGATCAAAAATTTTAACGAAGGACAGAAAATTTGTGCTTCGTTAACTCGCGTGATTTTGTTGAACATGATAAAGTTGTTTTAAATTAATATCAAATTATTAACATAAAACAAGTAGAAGTAAAAATGGTAAACTGTGGGCACCTTAAACATGCTAAAAAATGATACAAACAATTGTAACATCTAAAACCATGATTATAATAATTTGCTATTAATCATTATAAAAATGCCATTCCTCTGGCAAAAAGTGCTATTATTCAAAATTATTTCTGTGTAGAATAGAAATGTTGGTATTAGAATCCAAATATAGGAAATAAAATGTTGTTTTAACAAATTTTTAATGAATAAATCCCTCAAAGGTAGTAAGTTATAAAATAAATGAACATAAAATTCCGATGAAAAGACCTGTAATCATTGGGTTTTACTGCAAATAAAAATATCATGAAATATTTTTAAAACTAGCGTATTAAAATAGAAATTCTTGCACACTATAACTATCTAAAAATAAACCGGATGGCATCAGAACCATATCTAATTAGCTATTCACATTCATGTGTTTCGACTCTAGAACCCTAAAAGAATTATTTTGAAGAGGCGATTTTACCTAAAAAAAATGGATGCTCTATTTTATATAAGATATGACTAAAAATTCAGTGACTACTGATAATATTATATAAAATTCTTGCTATTATGGGATTTTTAAAAGAAGAATGGAGTGGTATTAAGACTACTATTTTTGAAGTATTTAATTGAAATTACAGTTTCTTCTCAAAACAAACACTATTCTCAACATCTTTATACTGACCGTAGTTTTCAATAATTTGATAGCCACATTTTTTATAAAGTGCTATGGCCTCGGGTTGGTTATGGCCAGTTTCTAAAATGCATTTGGAGAATCCAAGTTCTTTTGCCCATGATTCCAACTCTGAAAGTATTTTTGGGGCGATGCCTTGTCCTCGATATTCTGGCAACATATACATTCGTTTGACTTCCAGTATAGATTCCTCAAAAACTTTAATGGCACCACAACCAACCGGGATGTTTTCTTGGTAAGCAACAATGCAATGTTTAATATTAGTTATGGCATTAAATTGATGATAGAATTCATGATCCTCATCGCCATCCCGAACTTTAAGTTCGGCGTCCAAAAGATTTACCAATGTGATAAAATCAGCATCCAAAGAATTTGTGCGTTTTAAAATTAACATAGTTAATTCACTAAATTATCAATAATTTTTTTTGTCGGCAGAATAGCTTTGGTATATTCAATACTAGGACCAGCAACCCAAACGGTTTTGTAAGTCGCTTGCGTCGCTGCTTTTGTAGTAGCATTCATTCCGATTGTGAAACGAATCATCTTGACCCATTTCTTCAGTGTTTTATTTTTATTTAAAACCGATTCCAACCAAGATTCTTCAGTTCCAATTTTTTGAACGTAAGGCGTGTTGATAACCGTACAAGGTGTGCCCGAAATCTTTTGAGTCATTACAATATCTTTGGCTCCATAATCGACACAGGCCTGCTTGTAGTCGTCCGTAACTCCAGCTTCTAACGACGCAATAAATGGACTTCCTACGGAAACGCCATCGGCTCCATGAGAAAGCATTACGTCTATATCTGATTTACGACCAACACCGCCAGCAGAAATCACAGGTATGGAACAATTTTTCTTTAATAACTTAATCAATTCTTCTGGCGAAAAATCCCCACGATGTCCGCCTGCTTCATTATTGACTGCAATAATGGCATCAGCACCTAGACTTTCGACCTTTTTAGCGAATTTTAAATCGGTGACATCACAAAAAACCTTGATTCCAACTTTATGTGCTTGATTGATGGTTTCTTCTGGACTGCCCAAAGAGGTAATAATAAAATCACAACCTTCTTCACATAGCACTCGTAACTGCTCTTTGTATTTGAGATTGGACTTGTTAACAATCAGATTAAAACCGAACGAACCGTATTTAACTTTTGCTGCTTTTAATTCTTGTATTGCAGTACGAAGTTCTTCCAAAGTTCGGTAGTTCAGCGCTGGAATACAGCCGGCAATTCCTCCCTTCATCGCTTCAATTACCATAGCAGTATTGGACACAAGGAACATCGGAGCCTGTATGATGGGATGTTTGATGTTGAGAAGTTGGGATAGTTTCGTTGCCATATAAATATTGAAAAAAATTGACGCAAATATATTGCAATTTATTTTGCACATGTCTTTAGTATAAAAAATAAAAAAACGCAACCATTTCTGATTGCGTTTACTTTTGTTAAACAGAATATGTACTTATGAATGACTTTCTTGTTTACTGACAGCCAAGGCGTAAATAACTAAACCAAAGCCAATTTTATTAATCGCATCGGCAATATTATAAACAACATCTACACTACCAGATCCAATGACACTTGTATACCATCCATCAGTACCCAACATATATCCTAGAGGATAGATAGCCCATCCTACAAGTACAAACCAGCATAGTATTTTATGAGCTTTCAATATTTCTCCACCAGCAGCTACTGCCAATTTTTTAGCACTTCCCAGCCAAATTTCATAAACAATATAGAAGTAAGCTAATCCAGAAATGCCACCCCATAACGCAGCTTGATCAGTGAATACAGCCTCACCAAAGTAACCAGTAACAAGCATTATTACTGAAAATAAAATCAATTTCCACATCAGTGATTTTTTGGCACCTGCCACTTTGAGTATTAAATAAAACTCAACACACATTAATGGCACTGTCAATAGCCAATCTACATATCTAAAAAATGTAGGCGATTCCATATTGGCCGCCCAATAATCTCTCATGTAAAAATAGTGGACTGCTGCAATAAATGTGATAAGACCAGATACTAAAACAGAGGTTCGCCATTTTTTATCAAATTGACTTAATGATAAAAAGAAGAATGCAGAAGCAGCCATCATGGCCATGCTACCTACAAAAAAAGTAAAACCAACATAATCTGCTGGATCGATTTTAGACGTAATGTCGAGAAATAATACTAATGTTTTCATTGTAGTTGTATATTAGTTAATGTTTTGTTTAACCAAATTTACAAATAGTTAAACAATAAATATCATATTTTAACAATTTATTTCATTATTTATTATTAATCTTACAATTACTTATGACTAAAATTTATAATTTATCAACGGTTTTGAGTTTTGTGGGTTTATGGATTGCATCCATGTTTTCAGGTCAACTTGAAATTATATTGGGTTTTGTGTTGATATTTTCATTTGGTATTCTACATGGCTCAAATGATATTTTACTCATTAATTCCATTACCCAATTAAGAGTAAAATTTCCGTTTATAATAGTTGTATCGACTTATTCATTGACTGTCCTTAGTGCTGTAATATTATTTTACTTTTTGCCTTTACTAGCCTTCTCTCTTTTTATTGTTTTCAGTGCATTCCATTTTGGAGAACAACATTGGAATTATCGAGAACTTGGAATCTCAAAAAAAATAAGGAACGCCTTTTATTTTGTGTATGGATTATTAATAATTCAAATGTTGTTTATATTTAACACTAAAGAGGTCATTGAAACAATAAAATCGATAACTGAACATACGATCTCCGAAATTTTTATTATGTATTCCTTTATATTAAATGTGATTGTTTTTACAGGGTTTACGGTATACCTGTTTTTTAAATCCCAAGCATTCAAATCTACTATTTTAATAGAATTTTTTTACCTGTTCATTTTCGGAATTGTTTTTAAGACCTCCTCTTTAATCTGGGGTTTCGCCATTTACTTTATTCTATGGCATAGTATACCATCACTTTTTGAACAAGTGACATTTATCTATGGTGATGTGAAAAGACTAAATATTTTAAATTATTGCAGAAAAGCCTTTCCATACTGGCTCATATCTCTAATTGGCATTGCTATTGTCTATTTTATTTTTAAAGATAAAAAGATGTTTTCTGCTATTTTCTTTTCATTTATAGCAGCATTGACTTTTCCACACGCCTTGGTAATTAATAAAATGTTTAAAAATAAAAAAGCGCAGTCAAATAAATGATTGCGTTCCTGTTTCTATAGATGTTATTATTGATTCAAGAATGATAATAAAAAAAAGACCTACAAGGTTTTGAAAACCTTGCAGGTCAATATATTTTACGCTTAGTTCATCTGTCATCCATCAGAAAAACTTCTAATTTCTAACTTACGACTTCTAACTTTATTTCACTTCCTCGAAATCTACATCCTCAACATCACTGGCTTCATTTGCTTGTCCATTTTGGCTCTCATCTGATCCTTGTTGAGCATCTCCTCCACCTTGGGTTTCGGCTTGTGCTTTATACATTTCTTCACTTGCAACTTTCCAAGCTTCATTGATCTTCTCTAAAGCTGGATCTATTACTGCCAAATCTTTGGTTTCAAAAGCTTTTTTCAGTTCTTCAAGGGCTTCCTCGATTGGTTTTTTCTTATCATCTGATAATTTATCACCAAACTCTTTCAACTGACTTTCGGTTTGGAAAATCATTGCATCGGCAGCATTTAATTTGTCCGCTTTCTCTTTTGCAATTTTGTCAGATTCAGCATTTGCTTCTGCATCGGCTTTCATCTTTTTGATTTCTTCTTCAGTCAATCCAGAAGACGCTTCGATACGAATATCTTGTGTTTTACCAGTAGCTTTATCCCCTGCTGTGACATGAATGATACCATTGGCATCAATATCAAATGTCACTTCAATTTGAGGTGTACCTCGTCTTGCTGGTGGAATACCATCTAAATGGAAACGTCCAATCGTTTTGTTATCGGGAGCCATTGCTCTTTCGCCTTGCAATACATGGATTTCCACTGATGGCTGATTGTCAGCAGCTGTTGAGAACACTTGACTTTTCTTTGTAGGAATAGTCGTGTTGGCCTCAATCAACTTTGTCATGACGTTACCCATGGTTTCGATACCTAATGATAACGGAGTGACATCCAATAACAAGACATCTTTAACATCTCCAGATAAAACACCACCTTGAATCGCTGCACCTACAGCTACAACTTCATCAGGATTTACACCTTTACTTGGTGCTTTTCCAAAGAATTTTTCAACTGCAGCTTGCACTGCCGGAATACGCGTGGAACCACCAACCAAGATGATTTCATCAATGTCACTTTTTGACAAGCCTGCAGCCTTCATTGCTGTTTGGCATGGTTCAATGGTACGTTTTACCAAATCATCAATCAATTGCTCAAATTTTGCTCTTGTCAATGAGCGTACCAAGTGTTTTGGTCCACTTGCAGTGGCTGTAACATATGGCAAATTAATTTCTGTTTGTGCAGAGGACGATAATTCGATCTTTGCTTTTTCAGCAGCTTCTTTCAAACGTTGCAAAGCCATTGGATCCTTACGCAAATCAATGTCTTCTTCTGACTTAAATTCATCAGCCAACCAATCAATTATTTTTTGGTCAACATCATCCCCACCTAAATGGGTATCACCATCAGTTGACAATACTTCAAAAACGCCGTCACCTAACTCTAGGATGGACACATCATGTGTTCCACCACCAAAATCAAATACTACTATTTTTTGGTCCTTTCCTCTTTTATCCAAACCGTACGCCAACGCTGCGGCCGTAGGTTCGTTGATAATACGACGAACTTTTAAACCAGCTATCTCACCTGCTTCCTTGGTGGCTTGACGTTGGGAGTCATTAAAATAAGCTGGAACTGTAATCACTGCATCGGTCACTGTAGTACCTAAATAATCTTCAGCAGTTTTCTTCATTTTTTGAAGAATCATCGCTGATAATTCCTGTGCTGTATACATACGACCATCGATATCCACTCTTGGAGTATCGTTATCACCTTTGACCACTTTATATGGTACACGTTCTGCCTCTTTTTTAGATTCAGAATATTTATTTCCCATAAAACGTTTAATGGAATAAACCGTTTTTGTCGGATTAGTCACTGCTTGACGTTTGGCTGGGTCACCAACTTTAATTTCGCCACCTTCTACAAAAGCGATGACTGATGGTGTCGTTCTTTTACCTTCTGC
>JBBSLN010000085.1:0-7658 GCA_038255205.1 Flavobacteriales bacterium | reverse complement strand
TGAAACTTAAAATCTGAAAAGTACGTCGCTGCAACGCCTGGAGTGATGTCCAATTTGCCATTCAAGAATTCAAAACGATGCTCCAAAAATAGCGTGGTCATCAATCGCTCATGCTGACCCAGGTTATTACTCGAAATATACACTTGAGCGATATCAATCCCAAAACCTGTGATGCCAAGGCTTGACTTATAAGAACCATTTAGTTCAGCCGCCACTTTATTGGTTTGGTGCAAATTTCTATAGATGGACGGGTCTTGACGGACGAAAACGTATTCATCCTGATTACGTTTCCAATATAAACGTGGTCTGAACATCCATTTTTCATTTTTGATTTCGGTTGAAAAACCGATTAAACTGGCCTGCGTTTCTTCGTATTGATTGATGGCTGAAGGGCTTGCATAAAATCCATTGGCACCAAACTTTCGCTCTGAAAATGTCGCGATCATGGAGATGGGTAATTTATCAGTATTGAAATTGCTTTTTACAAAATAATTCTGATTGTCATAATCGGTATTAAAGCGATAGCCATCTGACGTATTTCTAGAAAAATGAACCAAATGGGAGGAGTTTTTCATTTGACTTCCAACAGTTACCGAGGCATTTTTCTGTTCATAAGAACCACCTTGAAGGTTTAAAGCAACAGAATCTTCAGGATTCTTTTTTGTAACGATATTGATGGCTCCGGTAAAGGCATTTTGACCAAACACACGAGCCGAAGGCCCTTTAATGATTTCAATGCGTTCAATAACTTCTATCGGCAACGCCATATTCATAGTGTGATGACCAGTTTGGGCATCTTCAACTTTAAAGCCATCAACGAGTAATAGGGTTTGGTCAAAACCACCACCTCTGATGTATAAGTCGGCTTGCATACCTGCTGTGCCGCGTCGTCTGATATCCACGCCAGCGAATTGTTGCAACAAATCTGCAACGTTGGTCGCAGCACTTTGCTTGATTTGCTCGGCAGTTATGACGGTAATGGTTCGAGAGTTTTCCTTAAAAGGCAAATCGATGCGGCTTGAGTTGATGATGACTTCTTCCAGTTTCTCTTCTGGTTGTGTTTCCTGTCCAAAAAGGGTTGAAGATATCGCCAAAATAGCCAGGCAAAAGGTAAATTTATTGGTAGTCATCATTTGAAGTTAATTAGTGTGCAAAAATAATAAAATATATAGTTTTTAAGAGCCCAAATGTGAATTTAAAAACCAATCATATTCAAACAGACTGATAGTCATTTCAATTAATTTTTGAGATATTATTATTGTTATTCGATAATTTTAAGTATTTTTGTTATCGTTAAACGATAATAAAATCAAAATGAGAAAACTTGCTATATTAAAAACAATCGTAGATATGTTTTGGATATTGACCTTGCCAGCTATCCCTTTAATTTTAATTCTTATGCCCTTTATATTTATTTCTGATGGCTTTGACCTTCCTATAAATATGAACGGAATCGAAGTGAAAGCTATTGATCTGCCGTCTAAAGTTGTTATGAGCTTCGTAATGCTGTCTTTTTTGCTGGTATTTTATAACATCTATCTCTTTAAAAAAATACTGCGTTACTTCCAAAAATTAAAAATTTTTGATGCTTTTGTCATTTATACTCTCAATAAGATGGGTTTATTATTCATTATCAGTGCTTTTTTATCGGGAATGCCAACGTTGATATACCGACTATTGTATATGAACGAATATAAACTTGCTATTGGATTTAGCCCATTTTTGTTGCTTTTGTCACTTGGTTTATTTCTTATGATTTTAAGTGAAGTTTTTAAAGTTGCCAAATCAGCGAAAGAAGATAGCGAATTAACTATATAATTATGAAAAATATAAAATTTTTAAACGGCTTTATAATCTTTATGTTGGCTTTTAATATATTCAGTTTTGCCACCAATTTTTATTTGCTTGAAATTTCTGAATATGGTGAAAAAATCAAAGCAGGCTACAAAAATGTGGTATTCGGACAAGTGACACCATATATTAATATCTTGCAACCGATACTCTCCTTTGTCTCGCTACTTTATGTACAAAGTGCGCTTTCCAACTGTATAAAAAAGGGTTATTTTAATTCTCGAAGTGCTAGCAAATTTAGATATGCTGCTATTTTTCTATTGCTTGCAGGAGGTGTTGGATTAATTTTTGATTTAATATGGTTTTGGACATCAAAGGGAGCAACAACATTTACCAGTTTGGGAATGGATTTCTTTATGTTGATTATAGCATTCAGTCTTTACGTCATTGCTGACGTGATAGAAAATGGAAGTTTGATGCGACAAGACAACGAACTAACTATATAGAGGATGTCCATAACGATCAATCTTGATGTGATGCTCGAAAAACGAGGCATGAAAAGTAATGAACTCGCAGAAATCATTGGCATAACCACCGCAAATTTATCGATACTTAAAACAGGAAAGGCTCGAGCAATTCGATTTTCTACGCTTGAGGCGATTTGTGAAGCACTCGATTGTCAGCCTGCGGATATTTTGGAGTATGTTAAAGACTAATCTGGTTAAGAAGACCTGCAAGGTTTCAAAAACCTTGTAGGTCTGCGAAACCTTGTAGGTCTGCGAAACCTTGTAGGTCTGCAAAACCTTGTAGGTCTGGAAACCCACCGACATTGTAAAACTTCGTATATTTGAAATTCCAAATTTCAATATATGAACCGATTCTTAAGTTTCTTTTTTTTACTATTTATTACTTACAGTTTTCAGGCCCAAATTTCTTCGAGATATTCAATCTCATTTGAAAACGCCGTACATCACGAAGCAAACATTAAGGCTACTTTTTCCAATCTTAAACAGGATACTGTTGAATTCACAATGGCACGTTCGTCTCCTGGTAGGTATGCACTACACGAATTTGTAAAAAACGTATACAACGTAAAAGTCACTGACGGTAAAGGCAACGAATTAAAAGCAACAAGACCAAATCCTTATGCTTGGTCAGTGAAAGGACATAATGGAACTATAGTCGTGACCTATACTTTATTCGCAAATCATGGTGATGGCACCTACGCACAGGTTGATGAAACCCATGCACACCTCAATATGCCTGCAACCTTTGTGTACGTTCCTGAATTGGCTGACCAAGAAATGGAAGTGACCTTTAAGGTTCGAGACGATTTAAACTGGAAAGTCGCAACCCAATTAAAGCATCAACAAGGCGATACCTATTACGCCAAAGACCTCCAATACTTTATGGATAGTCCTACGGAGATTTCTAATTTCAGAAAGCGCTCCTTCAAGGTGGTGGCCCAAACCATCAATTTCGTGCTGCATGATGACGCTGCGTCTGATGAGGAGCTGGACCGGTATTTTGAGAAGGTCAAAAAAATTGTCTTGGAACAAGAAAAGGTTTTTGGCGAACTGCCCTCATTCGATTATGGAGAATACACGTTTCTCGCCTGTTATATGCCAAATGCTACGGGAGATGGTATGGAGCATCGAAATTCTACTATGATTCCTTCTACTAGAAGCTTATCTCTAGGAGGCATTGAACAAAATATCGGAACTGTTGCTCACGAATTTTTCCATTGCTGGAATGTGGAGCGCATTCGACCACAGGATTTGGAGCCTTTTGACTTTACAATGGCTAATATGAGTGGAGCGCTTTGGTTTGCAGAAGGGTTTACCAGTTATTATGATGATTTGTCTATGGTTCGGGCAGGAATTATTTCCAAAGAAACTTATGTCCAAGGGCTCGTTGGTACTTTCAATTATGTATGGACTTCGCCAGCAAGGCAGTTTTTCAATCCGATAGAAATGAGCTACCAAGCTCCATTTG
Organism: Flavobacteriales bacterium; assembly: GCA_038255205.1. Lineage (GTDB taxonomy): Bacteria > Bacteroidota > Bacteroidia > Flavobacteriales > Flavobacteriaceae > JBPOFM01. Next base: position 3,872 of record JBBSLN010000085.1, on the reverse strand, counting down.
TGGATGCTGCCAAATCGGTCGATGAAACCAATCGCGAGAATACCTTTATTTCCTATTATTCCTATGGTAGTACCTTGGGATTGGCACTCGATTTGTCTCTTAGGGAGAAGAATCTGAAACTGGATGATTTTATGAACCTCATGTGGAACAACTTCGGTAAGGTTCAAAAGTATTATACTGTTGAAGATTTGCACCAAACATTAAATGCCTATGCTGGAAAGGAATTTGGGGATTTGTTCTTCAATAACTATATATACAACAGTGGTATGCCAGATTTCGAGCGATTGTTCAAGCAAGTAGGAGTTACCCTCAATATTAAAAATGAAAATGATTTTGGCGCGACTGTCAGAAGCCAAAAAATTATGGACAACCCAAAAATCGGTTCTGCAGCCTATACAGCTGGATTTCAAAAAGACGATAAAATCATTCAGATAGGAGAGATTTTCCTTGAAGGAAATGTTACTATCAATTCCGTATTGAATAGTTTTAAAATTGGTGAAACTATTCCAGTGGTTTTTGAACGCTTTGGTGTTCGCAAAGAAACGATGCTTACTATTGCTTTCGAGATGTCCTACGATTTGAGTTTAATGGATGCAGATTTAAAGGAATTTACTAAATCGATGAAAGAGAAAAAAGACAACTGGTTAAACCCAAAAGAAAAATAACGCAATGAATGTCATAACTTATCATAGGTCTTATAAAGAAAAAGAACTTATAGACATCTTGAGTCTTCAAGAACGGAATCTGAAAGACATACTATCTCCTGATGATAAAATAAAAGAGGGATTTTTGACTTTAAAGCATGATTTCAATATTTTGAAAAAAATGAATGATAGTTGTGCACATTGCATTGCTAAACAAGATGATAAGGTTATCGGATATGCATTATCCATGCTACCGGATTTTAAGAATGAAATTCCGATTTTAGTACCTATGTTTGTCGAGATCGATAATGCACTTAATAACAAGAAAATCAACCTTAATTATTTGGCAATGGGACAGATTTGTGTTGATAAAGACTTTAGGGGCATTGGTGTTTTTAGAGGGCTCTATGATTTTATGAGACGAGAATTGTCTAATGAATATGATGCTTTAATTACCGAAGTGGATGTCTCAAACACAAGGTCGTCACAGGCGCATAAAGCGGTTGGGTTTGAAGTTTTAAAAAACTATGCTTCCAACAATCAAAACTGGGAACTAATTATTTGGAATTGGTAATAAAAAAAGCCAAACAGTAAGTTTGACTTTTTTTTAGTATTTAAAGTTGAATTGTATTAATCTGCCAATACAATTACTTTATTATCTTTCATTTCCACCGTACCGGAATTGATATATACTGTTAATACGTTTTTATCATCATTCTGCTGTTTTACATTTGCATGTAATTCATCAATTGCCAAATGACCGCTTGTATGGGTCTTAATTTTAACAACACCTTCTTTTAAGAGAGACACAATAGGAGCGTGATTGTTTAACATTTCAAACTCTCCCATAACGCCCGGTACAACTACAGAATCAACTTCTGAACTGAATAGGGTAGCTTCTGGTGATACGATTTCTAAATACATGTTTTTTTAGTTTGCAGTCTGCAGTCTTAAGTCTGCAGTCCGCAATCAAAGTGACTGCCTACTGCTTACTGAATACTGCCTACTCATTTAAGCTTCAGCCAACATTTTCTCTCCAGCTTCGATTGCATCTTCAATAGTTCCTTTAAGGTTGAAAGCAGCTTCTGGCAAGTGATCCAATTCACCATCCATAATCATGTTGAAACCTTTGATGGTATCTTTTATGTCTACCAATACACCTTTTAATCCTGTAAATTGTTCTGCCACAAAGAATGGCTGGGACAAAAAACGTTGTACGCGTCGCGCTCTGTAAACCGCTTGTTTATCCTCTTCAGAAAGTTCTTCCATACCAAGAATCGCAATGATATCCTGTAATTCTTTATAACGTTGCAACAACTCTTTCACGCGTTGGGCACAATCATAATGTTCATTTCCTAAAACAGCAGCTGTCAAAATCCGTGATGTAGAATCCAATGGATCTACAGCAGGATAAATACCAAGCTCGGCAATTTTACGGGATAATACGGTTGTTGCATCCAAATGGGCAAATGTTGTTGCAGGAGCAGGATCGGTTAAATCATCTGCAGGCACGTAAACCGCCTGGACAGAGGTAATAGAACCCCGTTTTGTTGAGGTAATACGTTCTTGCATCGCACCCATTTCTGTTGCTAATGTTGGTTGATAACCTACCGCAGAAGGCATACGACCCAATAATGCAGATACTTCAGAACCCGCTTGTGTAAAACGGAAGATATTATCTACGAAGAACAATACGTCTTTTCCTTGACCTTCACCAGCACCATCACGGAAATATTCAGCAATGGTCAATCCTGATAATGCTACACGCGCACGCGCTCCGGGAGGCTCATTCATTTGTCCGAAAACGAAGGTCGCTTTCGACTCTTTCATCCCGGCCATATCAACTTTAGATAAATCCCATCCGCCTTCTTCCATCGAATGCATAAAGGCATCACCATATTTTATAATTCCTGACTCTAACATCTCTCTCAAAAGGTCATTTCCTTCACGAGTTCTTTCTCCTACACCAGCAAATACTGATAATCCACCGTGACCTTTTGCAATATTGTTTATCAACTCCTGAATCAAAACTGTTTTACCAACACCAGCACCACCAAAAAGACCAATTTTACCACCTTTAGCATAAGGCTCAATTAAATCGATAACTTTGATACCTGTGAATAAAACTTCAGTCGACGTTGAAAGATCTTCAAATTTTGGCGCTTGTCTGTGAATAGGTAAACCAGCGTCGCCAGCTTTTGGCAAATCACCAAGGCCATCAATTGGATCCCCGATCACATTAAACAAGCGGCCATATACATCTTCGCCAATTGGCATTTGTATAGGATTGCCAGTTGCAAGCACTTCTGTTCCTCTACTCAAACCATCTGAAGAATCCATTGCGATGGTACGGACAGTATCTTCACCAATATGAGATTGAACTTCTAATACCAATAGCGAACCATCAGCTTTTTTGATTTCTAATGAATCATAGATTTTTGGAAGGGTAGAACCAGCTTCAAATGCAACGTCAATCACTGGACCAACGATTTGTGCAACTTTACCTGTAACTTTTGACATTACTTATGTGTTTAATGTTGAATTGAATATTAACACGAAAAACACTCAAACCCAATCGAGTTGAGAACTCTGTTTTTCGCGCTGCAAAGATATATGTTTTAATTTAAAATGAAAGGCAATTTATTTTGTTTTTTGCGCATAAAAAAACACCTACTTCCGAGTCTTCGGAAGGAAGGTGTTTTATAACTATTTATAATTGAAATATTATAGCAATGACGGTGGATAATTCGTTGGATAATTTCCAGGATTAGCTTTCACACCAGCAGCTATAAAATTCGAGCCATAAGTGGCGTCGATAGCTGCTAGCATTTTGTTTGCCAAAACAGCATAGCCTCTAGAGGTTAGATGTATACCATCAAGACTTACTAATCCGCCTCTAACTAAAGCAGTAGTGAAAATGAAGTTTCCATCCTGTATGCCAGTTGTTGATGCTTGTTGTAAAATACCTTTGAAATCTACTAAGGCTAATCCATTTGCAGCTGCTACCGATTCTATCGTGGAATTATAAGCGTCTGTTGCTGTTTTAATCGCAAGTTGCTCACTAGGTATTAATACCCATTTATCTCTCAATGGATATGTTACGCCATTCACAGATAATTGACCAGCAGTGGCAGCAGGTACACCTGCAGTCACCAGTTGTGTGAAATATTCAACGTTTACGGTCGCAATTACAGATGCAACTGGCAATACCAATAAGTCAGCAGCTGT
>JBBSLN010000084.1:0-7665 GCA_038255205.1 Flavobacteriales bacterium | reverse complement strand
GAAATTGAATGACTAAAAAAATTAGTTTTCAGTCGCAGTCACAGTCGCAGAAAATTGGGAATCAAATTGATAATATAAATTTAAAGTGAAAAATTTTTTCAGTGTAGGTAAAAAAATCAACGCTTAAAGCCCGTTCACGAACCTCTCAGGTTTCAAAAACCTGTGAGGTTTTTTGGCTGTTCAGTAATAACATAAACAATGGAAAACACACATCAAAAACAACCTTGGCTAAAACTCTACTCGATAGTATTGATTGCTAATGCGCTTTACGTTCTATTGTTCTACATCATCATGAAATCCTTCTAACACATGCAAACATTAGATTGGATTGTACTCATCGGAACACTTTTGACCATTGTTATATATGGTACACTAAAAACACGAGGCAGCAAGAATGTACAGGATTATGTAAGAGGTGGGAACGACTCCAAATGGTGGTCCATAGGTCTCTCTGTGATGGCGACACAAGCGAGTGCGATTACCTTTCTTTCCACACCAGGACAGGCGTTTCATGACGGAATGGGTTTTGTGCAGTTCTATTTTGGCGTGCCGATTGCGATGATTATCATTTGTATGTTGTTTATTCCGTTATATCATCGCTTAAAAGTTTATACGGCTTATGAATTTCTTGAAAATCGTTTCGACCTTAAAACAAGAAGCCTTACCGCAATTCTATTCCTAATCCAAAGAGGTTTAGCAGCTGGAATTACCATTTATGCGCCAGCCATTATTTTATCTGCTGTTTTAGGATGGAATCTTACCTACTTAAATATCATTATAGGCGTTTTAGTGATTATCTACACCGTTTCTGGTGGCACGAAAGCCGTCAGCGTCACTCAAAAACATCAAATGGCAGTCATCTTTGCCGGTATGTTTATCGCTTTCTTTTTAATCATTAGCTATTTGCCTGCAGACATTACGTTCACCAAGGCACTTGATATTGCAGGCGCCAGCGGAAAAATGGATGTCTTGGATTTCAGTTTTGATTTCGATAATCGATATACCGTATGGTCTGGATTGATTGGCGGCACATTTTTGGCTCTCTCCTACTTTGGAACTGACCAAAGCCAAGTACAACGCTATCTATCAGGAAAATCGATGAAAGAGATGCAAATGGGTTTAATTTTTAACGGATTGTTGAAAGTCCCGATGCAATTCTTTATTCTGTTGGTTGGTGTGATGGTGTTTGTGTTCTACCAATTCAATGCATCGCCCATCAACTTCAATCCGGCGTCTGATACTGTGATTGTCAATTCAAAATATGCCGATGACTACAAACAACTTCAAGTTAAACAACAGCAGATTTTTGATGAGAAGCAGTTGGTGATTCAAAACTTTGCGAATAATCAGAATAAGGATTACACGCTAGAGATTCAATTAGCGAATACAGCGGATAGAGCAAATCGAGAAGCTGCAAAAGTGCTTATTGATAAAGCTGCCAAAGAACATGACATAACGGTGGAAACCAATGATAAGGACTACGTATTCATTCATTTTATATTGAATAATTTGCCTCGCGGACTCATAGGCTTATTGCTTGCGGTTATTTTAAGTGCGGCGATGTCCAGTACGGCAAGTGAACTGAATGCATTGGCATCGACAACCGCTCTCGATTTGTACAAGCGAAATACAACACATGTTGATGACGAAATGCATTACGTGAAAGCGACCAAATGGTTTACGTTAGGTTGGGGAATTCTCGCCATTATTATTGCCTGTGTTGCCTATCTCGCTGATAACCTTATTCAATTGGTCAATATTATTGGCTCAATTTTTTATGGTAACGTTCTTGGGATTTTTCTTTTGGCGTTTTTCTTTAAAAAAGTAAAGGGCAATGCTGTTTTTGCGTCCGCACTTGTTACGCAATCCATCATTTTAATATTGTACTTTTTAAATGAGTACGAACTTATTGGCCTCCCCTATTTGTGGTTGAACTTTGTAGGGTGCTTTTTAGCCATAATCATTGCCATGCTTATTGATTTTAAAAAACTATCTAAAAGCAATCTTTGGGTATTAACTTTATTGATTTCAATTTTGGCGTTTTTCGGGTATTTAATTTATAAAAATTCAATTTAGATGAAAACAATCAATTGGGGTATAATCGGTCTTGGCAAAATTGCCAACAAATTCGCTAAAGACCTTCTAACGGTTGAAGGCGCACAATTGTATGCTGTAGCTTCGCGCGACCAAGAAAAAGCGAATTCCTTTGCCAAACAATATGATGCTAAAACAGCTTATGGCTCTTATGAAGAATTGGCAGAAGACCCTCATGTAGATGCTGTTTATATCGCCACACCGCATACGTTTCACAGAGAACATTCTATACTATGCATAAATCACAAAAAGGCGGTTTTGTGTGAAAAGCCATTTGCCATGAATCTTCAGGAAGTCGAGGAAATGATAGCCGTTTCAAAAGAAAATAATGTACTGTTAATGGAGGCTTTATGGACGTATTTTCTTCCTCATTATCAATTCGTCCTAAATGAATTGAAATCCAAGCGCTTTGGAAATATCATTAAACTGGAAGCCGATTTTGGTTTCAAACCAAATATCGACATGACGTCCAGGGTGTTTAAAAAATCACTCGGCGGAGGTAGCCTTTTGGATATTGGCATCTACCCGATTTTTGCAGCGCTATCCACATTAGGAAAACCAATTGACATCGATGCCAAAGCGACGTTTTTTGAAAATGGCGTGGATTCTTCCTGTGAAATGGTTTTCAATTATGACAGCGGCGTGAAGGCATTTTTAAAAAGTACTTTATTAGATAACACGCCAACCGAAGCCATTTTCCACTGTGAACAAGGCATTATTAAAATCAATACCAGATTCCATGAACCTTCAACCGTAACGCTGATACAAGATGGAAAAGAGGAAACCCTCGATTTTGGATGCAACACCATTGGATACAATTTTGAAGTGATTCACTTTAACGAACTGATCCGTCAGGGAAAAACAGAAAGCCCAATAATGACTTATGAGTTTAGTCGGAATTTGATGAGACTATTAGATGATGTCCGCAATTTGATTGGTTTGCAATACACTGCTGATTAGTTATAAATAGTAATTAAAGCCAGAAAATTGAAATCAATAATTATTTTTTTACTAATCGTTAGTTTAACCTCATTTATTCAAAAAACAAAGAATAGCAGCCAAAAAGAATTAATAAGTGTCTTCCAATTATTCAGGTAGATTTCCTGACACCGAATTTGAATTCATTCTATTTTTGAGAACCGATTTATTATAAGAACATGGCTCATGAATTATCTAAAAAATATAAGCAACGATTTTGGGAAAAAAATATAAATTATGCAAAATTGAATAAGTTTCCACTAAAATCTAATCTAAATGTAAAGCGTGACAAGCTCTTAAATGAAATGAAAAAAAGTGATTATACCTATTCATTATAAAAATTTCATCTTCTGAGAAAGGATTACTATAATTCCTATATACGCCATGAAAATTTACCAATTAACCAAAATTTACAATTCACGAAATGGGACTTTATGAACATATTCAAAATAGTGAATGAAAAAAGCTATGTTACAACAAGCCTTGAATAAGGTGCATTCAAGGTTAATGCATTAAAGGTTGCTAATTGGTTATGGTACAATTTAATTTTTTCCTTTCAAAAATCCTCGCGAATTTTCTATTCGCATTTTATTTGCTAAATTTATTGCTAAACGACGCAAACAAGCATACCAAAACGTTAGCGTTCTTTTGAACCTTGCAACTAGCAAATAATAAAATGCTTTTTATATCTTGCCGTTAATTTAAATTTCATGAATTGAACTTATTTGTACGATTTTGCCTTAATAGATTTTATACTACCATCCCAATTATCTTTCAATTCTACCTAATGCTCGTCTTTTTAAGCATTCCTAATAACCTCATGGGACAGTCATTAGAGTCACTGGATGAAAAGCAAGATACCATTATTAAACATCAACTGAGATTTCAACACGACAACGATTTCTTTACTCTCACAGATCGTTATTACTCTTCGGGCTTATTCTTAAGCTATACACATCTATTAGAGAATGGCCTATTGGACGGAGAAAATGAACAAATCACATTTTCGATTGGTCAGGAGGTCTATACACCATCCGTTATAAAAACGACCGAAATTTCCGAACAAGACAGACCCTACGTTGGGTTTCTTTCCCTTAAAGGTGGTTGGTCTTTTGTAAAAAAGAAGCATGGCATTGACATGAGTATTTTATTAGGCGTTGCTGGTAAAGCCTCTGGAGCTGGAGGTTTTCAGCGATGGTATCATAATGTATTTGTAGTCTCTGATCCGCCGAAATGGATAGGAGAAATGGAAAATAGCCTGCATGTAAATTTATATGTCAGTTACCTGCGCGAATTGCAACTAGCACCCAATCCGTTCAGTATTTCTGTAGTAGTCCAACCGGCCCTTGCCTTTGGTACAAGAGATGTCTATGCACATACCGATCTAATCGCTTATTTTGGACGAAAAAACCCCCTGTCGAGCAGTATGGGATATAATCGAATCGGTTCTACCCAACGGGAAATCTTTTTCTCGCTACGCGCAGGATATCGCTACGTGGGTCATAACGCGCTATTGGAAGGAAATGCTCTGGGTGACACTTCTATTTTTTTAGTCGCTGCCAACAAACAAATAATTTACGCAGGATTGGATGTACAACACAGATTTGGCAAAAATGAATATTGGTTTGGATACCGCGTTCAGTCGGCGGAAGCAATTACAACGGAAAGCCACAAATTTGTTGTGTTATCCTTCGCCAGAAATTTTTAAGATTGCTCTGTTAGTTAATAATTTGAAATTACTCTGGGAATATTTTTAAAAAATCGCTTGGAGGATGAAGCCTCTTGGATATAGGCCTCTATTTTTGCTGCGCTATCCACATTAGGAAAACCAATTGACATCGATGCCAAAGCCACGTTTTTTGAAAATGGCGTGGATTCTTCCTGCGAAATGATTTTTGATTATGGCGAGGGCGTAAAAGCATTTTTAAAAAGCACCCTCCTTGAAAACACACCCACCGAAGCAATTTTCCACTTTGAACAGGGCATCATCAAAAATAATACCAGATTCCATGAACCTTCAACCGTAACGCTGATACAAGATGGAAAAGAGGAAAAATCTCGATTTAGGATACAACACCATTGGATACAATTTTGAAGTGATTCACTTTAACGAACTGATCCATCTGGGAAAAACAGAAAGCCCAATACTGACTTTTGAGTTTAGCAGCAATCAAATAAAAGTAATGGATGATGTTAGGCAATTGATCGATCTTAAATATTAATAAAAGTCACATATAATTTACAAATAGAATATTTTACTTGTCTATATGTAAAGTTTTCTTTACTTTTGATTTGCAAAACTAAAATCGAATAGTTATGAAAACAGCTTATCTATTACCTAAAAAGTATAAAACAATCGGTTGGATACTTTTTATTGCCGGACTGATTTCCGGAATGTTATCTTACGTGTTAAATTTTAACAACGAGATTCTTGTCACTAACGTATTTACAATTTACAGTGATTCGTTTTTAGGTGATTCAAGTTTTTTTAAAATTATTGAAAATAGTATTTTAGATGAACTAATTGCTTTGTCGATTATCGTAGGTGGCCTTATCGTGGGATTTTCCAAAGAAAAAGTTGAAGACGAATTTATTTACAAATTACGCACGGATTCGCTAGTCTGGGCCATCATTTGCAATTATTTAGTTTTGCTATTTACCATTCTATTTGTCTACGACATGACCTTTTTCGATGTTTTGATATTCAACATGTTTACTCCATTGGTGATTTTTGTATTCCGATTCAATTTTCTAAAACTTAAATCGCAAGGCCATGACGAATAATCTGAAAGTAGAGCGTGCTATTCACGACATGACTCAAGCTGACCTTGCAGAAAAAATTGGTGTAAGTCGACAATCTATTAATGCAATGGAGAAAAATAAATATGTACCGTCAACAGTTCTGGCATTGAAAATCGCAAAATTATTTAATAGACCTCTGGAAGCTATTTTCTTTTTGGAAGATACTGATTAAAACTAAAAAACCTCACAGGTTTTATAAACCTGTGAGGTTCTTAGATATTTATATCTAACCTCTAATTTTCAACTTCAGAAATTCATTTTACATCGACCCCCACTCCTTCAAAGAATCCTTGTTCATTTTCACATAATCTGCATTACCAGCAGCTTCCGCAGCAGCCATTGATTTTTTAGCAGCGGCAATCGCTCCTTTTTGATCACCAGCTTTTGCATAAATCAAAGACTGTTGTCTCAATTGCCAGAAAGGCGCTTTATCTCCAGCCATTACAATTGCCTTGTCAATCCAAGTTTTCGCCTGGTTGATATCTTTTCCTTCTTGCAGATAATAAACGGCAGCAGCATAGTAGTCGCCGGCTCCGGGACCTTTCATTGTTTTGTCAATCGCTGCAGAAACCATTTTATCAGTTGGCACATCAATTTTCACAGGCACATAAGCTTTGTCCCACATGATACCAAGATTCGCTGAATTACTTGTTAAATCATCAAAACCTATTGTAAACGTTTCAATAGCCATTGGTATAGGATAGACTTCTGCTGTTACTTTTGCAGCAACTTTACTTTCGTCCCATGTTTCAGGAGTACCGCCACCATCGGCATCTGTATAGAAATAAACATCCCATGATTTTTCTGCTGGTTTTGTAAAAATAGCATATGTACCAGCTTTCAATGTTTTGCCATCGACCATTACGTCGTCACTAAACGTAATTTTAGTTCTTGAGTTCGCTCCTGTTCTCCAGACCTCACCATAAGGTACTAAATCACCAAAAATAGTTCTGCCTCTCATATTTGGACGTGAGTATTCTAAGGTCACATCTGTTAATCCTACTTTTTGTTCCACTTTAGAAAAAGGACTGGGTGCAGGCGTTTGAATTTGGCCAAATGTCAGTATTGAAGTTGCAAAAACGGCAACTAAAAGCATAATTTTTTTCATAATATTTGATTTTAAGATAGTTAATGAATTATAGATATAAAATTACGGAATATAAAAGATGTAATTGTTAACGAAACCTTAAAAAGGAATTCAAATTCATTCAAGCATTTATAATTTTTGATTCGAATTGCAACCAATAGGGTTTAATCATTCTCATTTATGATGGGTCAATTTATAATCTAAACCACCCTGCGCTGAAAGTACAGGGGTTATTGAAACAGGACTGAAAGTCCCTCGTAACTATATTGCCACGAATGCACGAATATTTTTTTTATTATTCATTCGTGAATTCGTGGCAAAAAACTACAGAATTTAATTTTTTCGCAATACGGAACTGCTGCAATTAAATTGCAAGGTTTTAAAGCCTAAACTGAGAGCAATAAAATAGGTGTTGAGTAGTTTTTAATGTTATTATCTTTCCTTCATGTTAAACTTTGTTTAATAGATTCCTTTAAACGTTAAACAATTTGTACCTTTGCTGTACAATAAATAGTTATGGCAAAAAAGAAAACAATTACAGAAATGGATATTATCACATTCTATATGGATTATGTCCTTGAACACAACGAACAACCTAAATCCGTCTACAGCTTCGCAAAAGCCAACAATTTTGAGGAGTCCAAATTCTACGACTATTTTGGGTCTTTTGAAGCAGTCGAAAAACATGTTTTTAAATCATTTTT